>JAUTXB010000231.1 GCA_030838245.1 Acidimicrobiaceae bacterium | reverse complement strand
CCACGGGGTCCACATCCTTGGGACCGACGAGGTGGGGTTCGACATCTTCTCCCGGGTGCTCTTCGGGCTGCGGGCCAGCCTGATCGCGGTGGCGCTGGTGGTCTCGTCCGGTGTGATCATCGGCGGGCTCGTCGGCCTGGTGGCCGGGGTGGCCGGGGGCTGGGTGGATACCGTGCTCATGCGGTTGACCGACCTGTTCCTCGCCCTCCCCGGTCCGGTGCTGGCCATCGGGATCGTCGCCGCGCTCGGGCCGAGCTCGTTCCACCTGCTCCTCGCCGTGGCCATCGTCTGGTGGCCCTTCTATAGCCGGATCATGCGCGGCGAGGTCCGGGCCCTGTCCGCCCGCCCCCATCTCGAGGCAGCCCGGCTGGCCGGCTGCGGACCGGTGCGCCGGGCCTGGCGACACCTCCTTCCCGGAGCCATGCCGGCCATCGTGGTGACGGCCAGCCTCGACGTGGGGAACCTCGTGCTGACCCTGGCCAGCCTCTCGTTCCTCGGCCTGGGCGCACCCGCCCCGGCACCGGAGCTCGGCGCCATGTCGGCCCGAGGCCTGCAGTACCTACTGCAGGAATGGTGGGTCCCGGTCATGCCCGGCATCGCCATCTTCTTGTTGGCCCTGAGCGCCAACCTGGCCGGCGACGGCCTCCGAGAGCTCATGAGCGGCGAATGACCACTGGAGGGAGCCCCCGATGATCCGACTCGTCGCCAAGCGCATCGCGTCCATGGTCGCGATCCTGCTGATCCTCACCGCAGTGGTCTTCTTGCTCCAAAAGGTCAGCCACACCGACCCGGTCCACGCCTATCTGGGGGCGAACGCGTCCAAGTCGGCCATCGCACGGGAGTCGAGGATCCTCGGGTACAACCAGCCGCTCATCGATCAGTATTTCCACTATGTCTCCGGCCTGTTCCACGGGTCACTGCAACTCTCGTTGCGGACCCGCAGACCGGTGGCCACCGACATTGTGAATTACCTCCCGGCCACTGTGGAATTGACCGTGGCCGGGCTGCTGCTGGCCGTGGGTCTGGGCGGGCTGCTAGGCATCGCCGCAGCCGGACGGTGGCGGGGTTACAGCATTCTGCGGGTCATCATGTTCTCGTCCGCCTCGGCCCCGACGTTCCTGCTGGCGCTGCTCGGGATCCTCCTCTTCAGCGGCCACTTGCACTGGCTGCCGGCCACCGGTGACACCAGCTATGCCAACGCGCCCACTGGTCCCACCGGCATGATCGTGGTGGACGCGTTGCTCCATGGTCAGTTCGCCGTGTTCTGGGACGGCATCTTGCACTTGATCCTCCCGGCATTCTGTATCGCCTTGGGCGCGGCGGTCTCGATCGGGAGGGTCCTCCAGGGCTCACTGACCAGCGCCATGCAATCTGATTTCGTGCGGACCGCCCGGGCCAAGGGATTGCGCGAACGGCGGGTCCTGGCCCGACACGCGCTCCGCAACTCGGTGACCGCGGCGCTGTCCATGACCGGGCTCCAGCTGGGCTTGATGCTCGCCGGGGTCGTGGTGATCGAGACAGTGTTCGCGTGGCCGGGCATCGGACTGTACATCGACCAGAGCATCCCGGCGGCTGACTTTCCGGCCATTGCCGGCGTGACCCTCGTGCTGGGGGTGGGGTACGTGGTCATCAACACCATCGTCGACGTGCTCCAGGCCGTCGCCGACCCCCGTATCACGCTGTCATGAGCCGACGGTTCACCAACGGGGCCACGAGCCCGTCCGAGGAGCGAGCATGAACGAGTCCGAACGAACACCGACGTCGAGCGGGCGCCCGCCCGGTCCGATCGACCTGACCCGTCACGAGATGGAGTTCGCCTGGGAGGGAATTCCGACCTTCATGAAGCTGCCGGTGTGCATGAACCCGGCCGACCTGCGGGCCGGTGCCATCGATGTCGCCGTGGCCGGCGCCCCGTGGGACGGCACCGCCACCACGCGCTCGGGGACCCACCTCGGGCCCCAGGCCATCCGGGTGTGCGACCACTTGCCCGCTCCGCCGTGGAGCCGCCCGCACCTACACGTCAGGGTGGACCCCTTCGAGCACCTCAAGGTGTGTGACTACGGTGATGCCGACATCATTATCGGCGACACCGAGCGCACCTTCGCCAACATCCGGTCCTTCGTGGCCGAGATCCTCGAAGGGGGCTCGATCCCGATCATCCTCGGGGGTGACCACGGGATCACCTGGCCGGTCGCCACGGCGGTGGCCGACGTCTACGGCAGCGGCAAGATCGGGATCGTCCACTTCGACGCCCATGCCGATACCGCGCCCGACTGCAAGGGCGCGCTGGCCGGGCACGGGACCCCGATGCGACGCCTGATCGAGAGCGGCGCGGTACGGGGAAGCAACTTCGTCCAGGTCGGGCTGCGCGGCTACTGGCCCGGTCCGGACGTGGTGGAGTGGATGGAGGAGCAGGGCATGCAGTCGCACTTCATGGCCGAGGTGCAGCGGCACGGGTTCGACGCCGTGCTGGAGCGGGCCATCGACGAGGCCCTGTCGGGATCGGCCGACCACCTCTATATCTCGGTCGACGTGGATGCCGTCGATCCGGCCCACGCCCCGGGTACCGGGTCCCCCGAGCCCGGCGGCCTCACCAGCGCCGAGGTGCTCCGGGCCGTCCGGCGGATGGCCGCCGAGGTGGGCATGGTGGCGATGGACGTGGTCGAGGTGAGCCCGCCGTACGACTCGGGCAACAACATCACCGCCCTCTTTGCTCATCGGTGTGTGCTCGAGGCCTTGACCGGTGTGGCCATGCGGCGACAAGGGCTGACTGCTCGTGACTACCTCGACGAGCGGGCGGCCAACGGGCCACCGGTGTCGAGCTCGGCCGAGGAGTAGGCGTGGCTGGTGGCCTGGCCGAACTGGGCTGGGATCATGCCGATGCGGCAAGCCTGGGCGTGCACCAGATGGGGGACTGGTACAACTCCGGCGACGTGCTGGCCGCCGAGCAGCGGACCCTGTTCTCGAGATCGTGGGCTCTGGTCGGAACGAGCGAGGAGATGACGAAGCCGGGCGACTACATCACCGCCAGGATCGGCAACGCTCCTCTTGTCGTCGTCCGGGGACCCGACGGCGAGCTGCGGGCATTCCACAACATCTGCCGCCACCGCGGCATGACGCTGCTCGAGGGCTCGGGGCGGCTCGGCCGCTACATCACCTGCCCGTACCACCAGTGGAGCTTCGCCCTCGACGGCCCGCTGGCTCAGGTTCCCCAATCCGACAGCCAGTTCGACGGTATGGACCCGGGCCGTTGGGGGCTCCTGTTTGCGTCGGTCTCCGAGTGGCGGGGCATGGTCTTCGCCAACCCGGATCCCGACGCCCCGAGCCTGATCGAATCGATGGCCGGTCTCGACGGGCAGCTGTCATCGTTCCTGTCGGGCCCCCTCCGCCAGGTGGCCTGCGTGGACTACGAGGCCGACTGCAACTGGAAGCTGCTGATCGAGAACCACGTCGACGTCTACCACCTGTGGTACCTGCATCATCGCTCACTCAACCAGTACGCCCACCGATCGTTCGAGTGGGTCTCCTTTGGTGACAACTGGTGGAGCATGGAGCCACTCCGCGATCCGGCCACCGCTCCCCCAGGCCTTCCGTGGCTCACCGACCGCGAGCGCCACAGCATCGGCGCCCATCTGTTGTTCCCCAACCTCATGATGGTGACCACTGGCGAGTACTTCGCTACCTACGACGCCGTGCCGGTCAGCCCGTCTCGAACCCGGCTCACCCTCCGGGTGAGGGCAGAAGAGGGCGCCGATGCCGACCGCCTGGTGGCGGCCATCCGTTCCTTCTTGTCCGAGGATCTGGAGGCCTGTCGCCGCCTGCAACTGGCTTCGTCCTCGGACGCCTTTGACTACGGCCCGATGGCGAGCTCGCACGAAGCACCGGTTCGCAGGTTCCATGCCGGTCTTCGCCGCGCCCTCCTTGCCACCCATCAACCGGCGTGCCCCGCACCCGCATGACCGCCGGGCCCCGACAGGCCGGGACCTCGACGTGGTTGGACGGCGTGTGGGTCAGAGAGGCCCGGTCCGTCGATGGCGGCCCGTTCTTCGAGTGCACCGATGTCCATTGGTTGCAGGTCGGCCCGTGGTTCGCCGATGTCCGGGTGCCTCGGCCCCACCGTGCCGTCAGCCACCCGCTCGACCTGGCCCAAGGATTCAGCGGCGTGGTGGACACGGAAGGGACGACCGTCACCTGGACGCACGACCTCGACACCCTGGACCGACCGTCCGGCCATTGCGACACCGGGTACACCCGGTTCGAAGATGGGGTCCTGGTGGAATGGGAGGAAGGCTACGAGGAGCACTGGCGAGCGATCGCGCCAGACGATGCCCGGGCCGCGGTCATCGAATGCCAAGTGGGGTCGACCGACCCGGTGTGGGCGCGGGTGGTGCGCGTCGGGACGCTGGCCGCGGCCGTCTGGGCCGGCGACCGGCCGGGTGCGGCCCTGTTGTCCGAGGAAAGGGACTGGGGGGCCATGTTGATGGTCGGCCCGAGCAACGGGATCACCGAGGTCCGGACGGCGCTGCTGGCGGAGGCCTGCGCCCAACCGCTGCCGGCGGGTTGGCGGCGCCTCGATCTGGCTGGAGGAGTCACCATATGACCCGGACGGTACGCGGCGTGCGGAGGGTGGTGCTGTTGACCTTGGGCTGGGAGGACCTGCCCAAATCCGTATCAGTCGACGGGGCTCCACCCGCTGAGCGACTCACCGAGCCGGTTCCTGGGGTACTGCTGCTCTGCGACGGTGGGTGGCTGTTGCTCGACACCGGGTTCAATCCGGCGCTCATCACCGATCCCGCGCTCCGCCGACGCTTCCACGGCGACCCACTGTTCCGCCCCATCCTTCCCGGACCGGGCGAACCTCTAGAGGAGGCCCTCGCCGGGGCGGGTGTGCCGATGGAGGAGATCGTCGCCGTCGGGTTGAGCCACCTCCACAACGACCACGCCGGCGGCCTCCGACACTTCGCCGGACGGGTCCCGGTCCATGCCCAACGGGCCGAGGTGGCCTACGGACTGTCCGGCCACCCCGGTCCAGAGCAGCACGCCATGTTCAGGATCGACTACGACGACCCGACCATCGACTGGCGCCTGGCCGATGGCGACCGCGAGATCGCGCCGGGAGTGACCGCGGTCTTGACTGCAGGACATACGCCAGGCCATCAGAGTTTCATCGTCGACCTGGATGAATCGGTGGGTGGTGGCGGCCTCGTGTTCGCCTTCGACGCCGCCGACCTGACCGAGAACATCGAGATGGAGTTGGCGGTGGGTGGGCGAGTCGACGTCGGCCCCGAAGTGACCATCCAAGCCATCAGGCGGCTCAAGGCGATCGCAGCCGAACGTGGCTATCCCCTGATCCCCGGCCATGACCCGGTGGTCTGGCCCGACCTCACCCGATCCCTGGCCGAGCGATTCGCCACCACCTGATCCGCAGTCACGAAGGCCGGACGGCCGACGCTCCCGTCGTTGGTAGGGGAAAGCCGAACCTCGGCCGAGCGAGCAGGCCCGACACCACCTCTGCCTCGTCGCCCACGGCCATGATCAAGGCGGTGCGCTCGTCGAGGCGCATCGAAGCGAAGCCCTCCCCCCAACTGTCATCCCCGGCTTCGACGCTCGCCCCCTCGGCGGCACGGACCAGGCGCATACCCAGCATCCGCCGTCCGCCCAGGACAAAGGGGCCGTCCCAGCCCGGGCCGTCGGGACCGATGACCAGGCCGTGCCGCAAGAGAGGTGTTTCGCCGGCGTCGACGTCGAACCGGAGGTGGAGCGACCCCGGGCGTTCGCCGTCCCGCCCGCACACCACGAGCTCGGTCCAATCCAGCTGGGCGGAGGGCGACAGCCAGACCTGCGTCCAGGCATGGTGCCGGCTACCCGAGGTGACGATGGTCGGCTCCAGCCTCCAGATCAAGGTGGCGTCGGCGGCCACAGTCACCACCGTCTCAGTACGGGATCCCGAGCCGGATCCGGCGTAGATGATGCTGGCCGCGGTGCTCATCATCGTCAGCTCGGCCCCCGCCCCCACCTCGATGGTGGTGGACAGCTGGTCGGACCCGAGGGGTCCCGCCGCCGTGCCGACCATGTAGACCCCCTCCCGGCCTTGGCGGAACCCGATCGGGGCAGAGTCCACCACCCGAGTCAAACGACACCGGTGGCCAGGACCGGCCTCGACCGTCAACGCGGCGTTGGCCCGCATGCCATCTCGTTCGAGAGCCAGGCGACAACATCGACGGCCAGAGGATCAATGACCAGGCTGGTGAACACCACGGGCCGACTTCCGCGCATGGTGGCGGCATCGACGGCCATCGTGTGGAGGTCGGCGTGGACCAGCTCGGCCAGATCCGTCTTGTTGACGACCAGCAGATCAGAGTGGGTGATCCCGGGACCACCCTTGCGCGGAACCTTGTCTCCCCCGGCCACGTCGATCACGAAGATCTGGAGATCGACCAGACCGTAACTGAAGGTGGCGGTGAGGTTGTCCCCACCCGACTCGATGAGCACCAGCTCGAGATCGGAGATCGATGCCTCCAGGCGCTCGACGGCGTCGAGGTTTGCGCTGATGTCGTCACGGATGGCGGTGTGCGGGCAACAGCCGGTCTCGACGGCGGTGATCCGCTCGTCAGCGAGCAACGACTGGCGGCGAAGGATCAGGGCGTCCTCTTGGGTGTAGATGTCATTGGTCACTACCGCCATTGACAGCCGAGCCGACAGCGAGCGGCACAGTGACGCCACCAGCGCCGTCTTTCCGCTCCCGACCGGCCCTCCAATTCCCACCCGAACCGGTCCTCCATCGGGCCGAAAGCCGATGGTGGACCGAATCGCACGGTCAGGAACTTCGTCGACCACATGGTCATGAGGTTCATGAAGCAAAAAGACGCACCTCCCAGTGCCGGTGGGCTTCAGCCGCGATGTCACCGAGTGGACCACCAGACGCCGGAAAGCCATCCGGCGTGCAGGCGGTATCGAACAATTCCCGGGTCGCGGTGGTTACCGCATCGACGGCACCGGCCAACTCCGCTGTCACCCGCGACGTGGCAAACGGATCAAGACCGAGTAGTCGGACCGCGGCCCAGGCCGGTCCGGCCACAGCGGCGTGCGCGGCCACCAGGGCGGCGCCGGCAGGGTCGACCCCGGCGGCGGCGGCCACAGCCCCGAGGGCGACCGACCACATCGGGCCCTGGTCGAACCGTGCGTCCATCTCGTCGAGATGATCCGCCGGCCAGGTCTTGCGGCCGACCCGCACCATGCCCCGGCCCTGGGACCGGCTGGCGCCCCGGAGAGCAGGTGACGGACAGCGCGCCGCGGCCTCGGCGTCGAGCTCGGAGAACGGAAACTGCTGGGCGCATGCTGCCCAGGCGAACGCAGCATCGACCCGGCCCACGGTCCACAACCGTCCGACCAGGTAGCCATGGAGCTCATCGACATCCCCGATGCGACCGTCGGACACGGCGGACTCCACGCCGCCCGAGTGGACGTGGCTCCCGGTTGGGAGGCGACCGTCGGCCAGCAGGAGCAGGGCGCTGTTCACACTGTCCTTTCAGTCATGCTGTCCCTTCAGAACAGGAAGTAGCGTTGGGCCATCGGGAGGGTGGCCGCCGGTGCCTCGGTGACCAGCTCGCCGTCGATGGTGACGGCGAATCGATCGGGGTCGACGCGGATGTCGGGGAGTGTGTCGTTGTTGACCATGTCCGCCTTGGACAGCTGCCGGGTGTCGGCCACCGCCACCAGTTGCTTTCGGACCGCCAACCGCTCACCGATGCCCGACTCGATGGCTCCAGGCGATACGAACGTGACTGAGGTGGCCGCCGCGCTCAGAGGCGCGGCGCCGAACATGGGACGGGGTAGGACCGGCTGGGGGGTGGGAATGGACGCATTGGCGTCACCCATCTGCGCCCAGGCGATCATCCCGCCCTTGATGACCACCGCAGGACGCACCCCGAACATGGCCGGTTGGTACAGCACCAGGTCGGCGAGCTTGCCCGGCTCGACCGATCCCACCTCCTCGGCCAGCCCGTGGGCCACCGCCGGGCAGATGGTGTACTTGGCGACATAGCGACGAGCTCGGCCGTTGTCAGCTCGGCCATCACCCGGGAGCGCTCCGCGCCGGCCCTTCATGACGTGGGCGGTCTGCCAGGTGCGGAGCACGACCTCCCCCACCCGGCCCATGGCTTGGGAGTCCGACCCGATCATGGAGATGGCACCGAGATCGTGCAGGATGTCCTCGGCGGCAATGGTGGACGGGCGGATCCGGCTCTCGGCGAAGGCCAGATCCTCGGGAACAGTCGGGTTGAGGTGATGGCACACCATCAACATGTCCAAATGCTCGTCGATGGTGTTGACCGTGTGGGGGCGAGTCGGGTTGGTGGAGGAGGGCAGCACGTTGGGTTGCCCGGCCACGGTGATGATGTCGGGCGCGTGGCCTCCTCCCGCCCCTTCGGTGTGGTACGTGTGAATCGTCCGGCCCCCGATGGCGGCCAACGTCGACGACACGAACCCGGCCTCGTTGAGGGTGTCGGTGTGGATGGCGGCCTGGATGCCCGCTTGGTCACACACCCGGAGGCAGGCATCGATGGCCGCGGGGGTGGAGCCCCAGTCCTCATGCAGCTTGAAGCCGGCGACTCCCGCTCGGACCTGTTCCCACAGCGACGGCTCGGACACCGTGTTGCCCTTGCCCAGGAGGGCCACGTTGACGGGGTACCCATCGAGCGACTCGAGCATGCGAGCGAGAAACCACGGACCAGGGGTGACGGTCGTCGCCTTGGACCCCTCGGCCGGCCCGGTGCCACCCCCGATCACCGTGGTGATCCCGGCGGCCAACGCCTCATCGAGGATCTGCGGGCAGACGAGATGGACGTGACAGTCGATGGCGCCGGCGGTGAGGATCATCCCGTTGCCGGCCAGGATCTCAGTGCCGGGACCGATGGCCAGGTCGGGATGGACCCCGTCCATTACATCGGGATTGCCCGCCTTCCCCAAGGCGGCGATGCGCCCGTTCTTGACCCCGAGATCGCCCTTCACGATGCCCCAGTGGTCGAGGACGACCACACCGGTGATGACCAGATCGGGCGCTCCCTCCGCCGACGTTGTCCCGCCTTGTCCCATCGACTCGCGGATCACCTTGCCACCGCCGAAGA
>JAUTXB010000203.1 GCA_030838245.1 Acidimicrobiaceae bacterium | reverse complement strand
ATACCCGTTCCACGAGAGCCGCGTCATGAACTCCTTCGACGAGGATGCGACCAGCCCTGGCCACCCGGGCCGGCTGGGCGGGAACGGCCAACGACCCTGATGCGGTGACGCCCGGGGCAGCCGGCCTTTCGTCTCGTGGTCTGACCAGCGTGACTGCCCGCCCCTCGACGGCAAACCCACCGGGCTTCTCACGGAACACTCGCTCGAGCCCGGTCTGACCCCGGAGCTCGACACCCCCGGCCTCCAGCCGGACGACGGTTCCGGTGAAACCAGATGCCCGGTGCGTCACGACCAGTCCTGGGGGTGCTTCGACCTCGGGATAGATGGTGGCCAACTTTGCCGGGCCGTCGATCGGTCCGGCCAGGATTCCATCCATCGGGTCCCATCGGGTGCTCATCGCCAGGAGGGTACTCCGCCTGACCTCACCATCTTTGGATGCTGGGCTCGCCCTGCATTGGGCTGTCGGCACCTGCATTGTTCTTTTTCAATCCGTCCGCGTTTCGGCGAATGGACCACCTTTCGCCCAAACGCGGAGCGGGCAATTCGCCCTAGCGCGGAAAGATCCGGAAATTGGTCGGCCCGAAAGTCCGAGCCCTGGCTCGAGACTTCGACTCTTGTCGCCCTGCGTCGGCAATCTCGACAATGCGGCAACTCCCTCGCTGGCAACCCGGGGCGTTCCGGCCCGCTCGCCGCACCAACACTCAGCTGGTGGGTAACACAGCACGCACGGCGTCGACAACTGTCTCCGCCGACAGATCGTCAACGGTGAGATACCGCGCCCCCATGGCCTCGGCCAACGGTCGGGCCAGGCCCAATCGAATGCCAGCCGGCGCTCCGTTGGACACCATGGCCCCCTCGGCATCGACCACGACGGCGCTCACGCCCTGGCGACGGACGGCCTCGGCGGCTTGCAGTGAGGCCCGGACGGGGTCCACGTCTCCCGTGGCGGCAGTGGCCCGTCCGTCCGATACCACTACCAACAAAGGCCGGTACGCGCCGTGCGTCGCCGTGCGGACGAGACCGAGTGCGGTCTCGATCCCCGCAGCCAACGGGGTGCGGCCGCCGGTGGGGAGCTCGCTCAGACGGGCCTGGGCCACCTCGGTACTTCCGGTCGGCCGGAGGGCTATCTCGGCGCTATCGCCTCGAAACGTCACCAGCGCCACCCGGTCCCGCCGCTGGTAGGCATCCGTGAGCAGTGCGAGTACGGCTCCCTTTGCTGCGGCCATGCGACCGTTGGCGCCCATGGATCCAGATGCATCCACCGCCAGGACCACCAGGTTGGCCGTTCGTTCCTGGCGCACCGCCTCCCGCAGGTCCCCATCCTCGATGGCCAAGGTGGTCCCACCACCTTGCCGAGTGGCGGCAGCAGCGACAGTGGCCGTTACGGCCACCGATCCCAGCGGCCGACCAAGCTCGGGAACCCGGTCGGACACCAGCCTCCCCCGGTCCCCGAAGGTCACCGTGCGCCGCCCGGAGGCTTGCGAGCCCGACGTCAGGGACGCATCCGCGCCAGCGCGAGCCTCCATCCGACGAACCCGGCTGGGCGCCGGTCCCGGTGCGATCACCTGCTCGCGTCCCAGACCGTCGTCGTCGCCACTCTCGCCACTCTCGCCACTGAGGCCTTGGCCGTTCGGACGGTCCTCGGTAGGGCTGCCCCCGCTGGGTGGGTCGGTGGGAGCGCCGCTGGCGCCGCCGCCGTCACGATCGTCGAGTCCTCCGGGCTCATCACTGGAGAATGCGTCGTCGAGAAGCGACTCGAGCTCGTCGGCCGCCATGCCCGGCGCCTCGAACGGGGAGCGGCGCCGGCGATGGGCCAGGGCGAGGTCGGCGACCCGCCGCACGTCCGCCTCCGACACATCCGGGCGACCCTCCCAACCGGCCAGAGCCGCGGCCGCCCGGCAGATGACCAGATCGGCGCGAAGCCCCTCGGCCCCGGCGTTGGCACAGAGCGTGGAGACGCGAAGGATCAGGTCGGGCGACAACGCCGCGGGACGGGCTTGATCCAATCGGCTCCGGAGAGCTTCCTCGGCGTCGTGCCACATGGCTGTGAATCCGTGCGGGTCGACGTCGAAGGCCAGGCGTCGTTGCACCGCCTCGCTGCGCTCGTCCGGATCGATGCTGGCGATGACGTCGACGGACAGGCCGAACCGATCGAGCAGCTGGGGACGAAGCTCGCCCTCTTCGGGGTTCATCGAGCCCACGAGGACGAACCGACTGGGGTGACTGTGCGATACCCCCTCGCGCTCGACACGGTTGACACCGCTGGAGGCCACGTCGAGTAGGACGTCGACGAGATGATCGGGAAGGAGGTTGACCTCGTCCACGTAGAGGACCCCTCCGTGGGCGGCCTGCAGGAGTCCTGCCGCGAAGCGTCGCTCACCACCGGTCAGCGCGGCCCGAAGGTCGATGGAGCCCACCAGACGGTCCTCGGACGCGCCGACGGGGAGGTCTACGAACGGTGCGTCCCCGGGGAGCAAGGTGGCCAGACCTCTGGCCAGCGTCGTCTTGGCACTCCCCTTTTGACCTCGGAGAAGCACGCCCCCGATCGCCGGGTCCACCGCGCACAGCACTAGGGCCATCCGGAGCTCCTCGTGGCCCACCACCGCGCTGAACGGGAAGGATCGCCTGGATGGCTCGTGGCCTGCCGGTTCGGTCATCGGGACTCCTCCCAACCTTCCGCCTCGAGCACGGCGGCACGAAGCGTGCCCCGGGCCTCGTTCGACGCGTCCCAGAGACCGCGCTCGTCCGCTTCCAACAGGCGCTCGGCAATGGATCGGAGCGCCCAGGGGTTGGACTCCTCGAAGAATTTCCGCATACCTGGATCGCCGACGTAGGCCTCGGTCACCTTCTCGTACATCCAGTCCTCGACCACCCCGGCGGTGGCGTCGTACCCGAACAGGTAGTCCACGGTGGCAGCCATCTCGAAGGCCCCCTTGTACCCGTGACGCTGCATGGCTGTGAGCCACTTCGGGTTCACCACCCGGCTGCGAACGACGCGGGCCGCCTCCTCGCCCAGTGATCGGACCCGGGGCCGGGCGGGGTCCGAGGAGTCGCCGAACCAGGCCTTGGGCTGCACACCGGTGAGGGCACGGACGGCCGCCACCATCCCCCCGTGATCCTGGAGATAGTCGTCGGAGTCGAAGATGTCATGCTCGCGGTTGTCCTGGTTCTTGACGGCAATCTCCACCGCGGCCAGTCGGCGGCGGAGCGCGTCGGGAGCCGGCGAGCCCACGACCGGGCCCGAGCCCCTGCTCGAACCCACGGCGTCCCCCACCCCGTCTCCCGGGCCGCGGCTGTAGGCGTAGCCGCCCCAGGCCAGGTACACCTCGGCCAGGTCATCGTCGGTCCGCCAGTTGCGAGACTCGAGCACGGTGAGGATGCCTGATCCGTAAGCCCCGGGTTTGGGGCCGAAGACCCTCGGGTCCCCGGTCCCGGCCCGAGCAATCGGGTTCTGGTCGATCGGTTCGTCGTCTGCCCCGGCCACCAGGGCAAAAGCATCGTCCAACAAACCCAGGACGTGGGGGAAGGCATCGCGGAAGAATCCCGAGATCCGCACGGTCACATCGATCCGGGGGCGACCCAGCTCCGCCAGTGGGATCAGCTCGATCCCCTCGACCCGTCCTGACTCGGTCGCCCATTGTGGTCGGACACCGATCAGGGCAAGGATCTCGGCCACGTCGTCGCCGGCGGTGCGCATGGCCGCCGTGCCCCAGACGACCAGGCCAACCGTCGTCGGGTACCGACCCTCCTCGGACAGATGCCGATCGACAAGGCGGTCGGCCAGCGCCGTGCCCACCTGCCAGGCCAACGGCGACGGGATGGCCTTGGGGTCGACCGAATAGAAGTTGCGTCCGGTGGGGAGCACGTGGGCCATGCCCCGCGACGGGGCGCCGCTCGGGCCGGGAGCGATGAAGCGCCCATCCAGGGCGGCCAGCACGGCATCGATCTCGCCAGTGGTGGCGGCCAATGCCGGGACCAGGCGATCACATACCCACCCGAGAATGGCCGACGAACGAACCGCTCCGCTCGGGTCGTCTCGTTCCGAAACGGCGTCGAGCTGCCAACCGACGCGTTGGCACGCCACCACCCGTCGGCGGCACTCCGCTTCGATCCGATCGAACGAGTGCGGATCATCCCCCTCGCCGATCTGGCCTGCGATCTCGGCCCGCAACGAACCCACCCGGGTCTGCGGAAGTCGGGTAATGGCCAGCACCATATCGACCAGTGGGTCCTCGATCGGAGGAATCCCGAGCACGTGCAGTCCACCTCGGATCTGGGCGTCCTTCAGCTCACAGAGGTAGCCGTCGACGCTGAAGAGCAGATCATCGAAAGCCGGGTCGTCAAACGACGGGGCGCTGTGTTCCCCATCGGACGGAGACCCTCCTCCTGCACCGGTCGGGTTGTGAAGCCCCAGGTCCCGGTGGATCTCGGCTGCGACCATGACCTCCCACACCTGACGGCGAACCTCGGGCAGCTTCGACGGGTCGAGCGAGGCCACCTGGGCGTGGGTGTCCAGCAGCGCCTCGAGCTTGGCCAGGTCGTCGTACAGGTCGGCCCGGGTCAGTGGGGGGACCAGATGGTCGATGATGACCGCGTGGCTGCGCCGCTTGGCCTGGGTTCCCTCACCGGGATCGTTCACGACGAAGGGATAGACGAAGGGAAGGTCGCCCAGCGCCGCGTCGGGAAAGCACGACGCCGACATGCCGACCGACTTGCCCGGCAACCACTCCAACGTGCCGTGTTTCCCGACGTGGACGACGGCGTCGGCACCCCAGCCCAGGTCGAGCCAGCGGTAGAAACCGAGGTAGTGATGGGTGGGGGGAAGATCGGGCGAGTGGTAGACGGCGATCGGGTTCTCACCGAACCCCCGGGGCGGTTGGACGGTGACCAATACCCCACCCAGGTCGATCCCGGTGAACACCAGGTCCACGTCTGCCTGGCCGTCACCCGATGGCTCGACGTACACGGCGCCCGGCGCCGGACCCCACGCCTCGACCATGGTCTCTCGCATGTCGACAGGGAGGTCGGCGAACCACGAACGGTAGGCATCACCGGACCAGCGGCCGACGGCGCGCGCCGACTGGGTCGGTGACAACGTGTCCCGCTCGTAGGTCAGGGCGTCGGCCAGCTCCGCCATCAGCTCGTCCCCCGAGGCCGGGATGCGGTCGACCCGGAAGCCGGCACGGTGCATGGCGTGCAAGAGCTCGATCACCGATGCCGGCGTGTCCAGGCCGACGGCGTTGCCCAGGCGACTCCGCTTGGTGGGATAGGCCGAGAGGACCAGGGCGATCCGCTTCTCGGCCGGGGGCGTCGTCTTCAACCGGGCCAGACGCACAGCCAGCCCGGCCACCCGCGCCACCCGGTCGGGTCGGGTCCGGTAGGCAGTGACCGGCGAGCCCAGGACATCGTCGGCGTCGACCGTTTCCTTGAACGAGAAGGGGACGGTGATGACCCGCCCGTCGAATTCGGGAATGGCCACGGCCATGGCCACATCCATGGGCGAGAGGCCGGTGTGTGAGGATTCCCACGCCTGCGAG
Source organism: Acidimicrobiaceae bacterium (assembly GCA_030838245.1). Next base: position 1,320 of record JAUTXB010000203.1, on the reverse strand, counting down.
GGCACGGTGGCACAGATGGCCTGGATGACGGGAACGTCGAGATCGGCCAGCGCCCCGGCGTCCCAGCACTCGGCTTGCTCGTCGAGACTGCCGGCCGCCAACACGGTGGTGATGACGGCGTCGACGCCGTGGGTCGCCATCAGCTCCACCACCGGTGCTCGAGCCGATGGCGCGTCACCGGCCGGGGCATCGGCACGCAGCGAGTACCCAAAGACCGGGAGGGCGTTGGCACCCTTGGCTCTGATTCCGGCACACAGGTCGTCGATGAAGCGCGTGTTTCCCGACACCACGTGGGCCCGGTAGAAAAAGACGGCGACGGTTGGCGCATCCGGTCGGTGGATCGCCCCCTCGATCGGCAGCACGCCGTAGGCGGGGACCTCGACCGGCGGGTCGAATCCGAATCCCTGCATCAGTACGGTGTCAGCCACGAAGCACAGCATCTGGCTGAGGTTGTCAACACCGCCTTGGGTCAAATAGCGGAACGCCTCGGACACGGTCACACTCGGGACGGTCGACAGGGCGGCGAGCTCGGCGTCCGGCACTGCCTCGCCGCTGAAGGCCAGCAGTGGCACGTTCTGGTCGAGGCAGCGCGCTCGGAGGTCGTCGAACTCGCGCTCCCAGGCTTGGCGCCCACCCAGCAGACGGACGATGACCGCTTCGACGCCGTCGAGGTCGGGAGCACGGTCGAGGTGGGCGGGATTGGCGGCCCGCAAGGGAGGAAACCCCGGCGGCAACATCTCGGCCACGACTCGCAGCGAGAGAATCTCGGTGTCGGCATTGGTGAGTACGAGGATCATGGCGATGTCGCCGTCCGCGGCCGGTCCGAACCGTCTGGCTCGTCGCCACGAGTACCGCCGCCCTCGGTGACCAGCCGCCACAATGCCTCGAGATCGAGGTTGTCCTGGCACAAATCGGCCAGCTGATCGATCTGTCCCTGCCTGGCCCGTGCGAACGACACGCCCGACGGGGCCCACCGCTTGCCCCGACGTTCGGCCACCGCGCCCAGCAGGGTGCCGCGGAATTCGTCTCCCTCGAGCAGCCCGTGCAGGCTCGATCCGCACACGCCGTTCCTGTCGTCGATGATCCCCTCGGTCCGTGGCCCGCGTCCGTCCCCCATCAAGAACCAGGGGATGGAGGAGGGACCGGCGTGCGTTCGACCGTGGTGGATCTCGTAACCGGAGATGGACACCGAGGGAGTCTGGCGAGGTGATCCCTCGAGCTCCCAGTCCGGTTGGAACGAAGTACCGGCTCCGGTGGCACCAGGGACCCGCCCCGGGCTCGACGGATAGGGCCGCACCAGCGACGACTGGCGCCAGGTCG
>JAUTXB010000169.1 GCA_030838245.1 Acidimicrobiaceae bacterium | reverse complement strand
TGCACGCACTGGACGACGTCGACCGAATTCGACGAGTCCCTACAACTCAACCCACATCCAGCGGGCCCCTTTGTCCTAAGCAGTGGTCCACTGAATGGGGTCCGAGATCACATCGTGGGGACGGAGGGATTCGAACCCTCACTGGAGGCGGTTTAAGCGCCCTGCCTCTACCTGTTGGGCTACGTCCCCCGGGCTGCAGGTTACGTGGCCGGGCCCCAGCCCGACGTGGGCATCATGGAGCGAGTTCGCTCCCCATCGCCGCGGGCGGAAGCGCCGTCGACATAGCCAGGAGCTCCTCGTCCCGAGGGCCGTCGACCACACGCCACATGCCCTCGCTGTCCGGCCAGGACCCGAAGACCATGGTGGGTCGACGGAGGGGATCCCAGCGCGGCCACTCCCCGACGACGTCTCCCGAGGGTGACCCCGTCCTGGCGAACGAGATCCAGGCCTGCCGCATTCCGTCCGAGAGCCTCAGGGCATCGTCGCCCGCTCCGGCGAACTGCTGGACAACCGGATTCGTCACGGTACCGAAGACGAACGGGATCTCCAACGCGTGGCACGAGCCCAGCAGGCCACCGAATGCCGGCGTCTCCCACGTGAACAGGTACACATAGGTACCCGCTCCACCGGGAACGCCAACCCCACCGGCACGCTTGCCATTGCTGTCGCTGCTCGACAGGTTGCCGACCGAGTCGCCGATCGACCCGGATCCAGCTAGAGCGTGGCTGTCGGCCAGCAGGACCGACGGGGCCCGAAAGACAGCGTCGGTGGCGATGGCCACCCAGAGATCGCGCGGTGCGGCACTCTCGCCCCGTCCTGCTCGAGCGGTCCGGTACCCGTCGATGAGCCCCTGGGCGCTCTCGGCCGAAGGAACCACTCGCTGGACCCATCGCAGTAGGCCGGCTTCGTCGAGCGCGTTGACCGCCGGAAGGGCGATGGCAAAGAAGGCGGCCTCGTCCCGATTGGTCCCGATCAGCAACGGGATGTCCGACGAAGCGCCATCGGCCACCTCGATCTCAGGTGGCCGCCTCAGCAGGCCTCCGTCCACTGCAGGAAGGAAGGGCAGGGGCAGACCACCATCCCCGAGGGCCAGCGACTGGCCGATCTCCTGGCCCACCCGCACCAGCTCGGCCGCCGGTACCTGCTCGAGGGCCTGGCGCGTCAGCGGCACCCCCAGCTTCTCAGCCAAGAGCTCGGCTCGAGCCGCGGCCTCGTCAGCCGAGTGGGTGAACGGCGGCCCGCTCTCGACGATGGCCCGGTGGTAGAGGCCGCCGGCGGCAGGGATCCCGAGCAGTGCCGAGACACTCATCCCCCCGGCGGACTCGCCGAAGATGGTGACATTGCCGGGGTCCCCTCCGAAGCCAGCGATGTGGTCCCGGACCCACACCAATGCGGCGATCTGGTCGGCAATGCCCCAGTTGCCGTACCCCGTCCATTCGTCACCGCCGGCCCACGACGACGTCGGGGGTTGCAAGGCGGGATGAGCGAGGAAGCCCAGCGCGCCCAACCGGTAGTTGATGGTGACCACCACCACGTCGCCCTCGCGGGCCAGGGTCCCCCCGCGATACAGGTCGCCCGCACCGGTTCCCGAATTGAAGCCACCACCGTGGATCCACACCATGACCGGACGCGGTTTTCCGCCCAATCCCGGTGTCCAGATGTTCAGGGTCAGGCACTCCTCTGACTGTTCGTCGGGGGCGCCACCGATCGACATTCCGGGAATCGGCGGGGTCTGGGGGGCGATGGGCCCGAAGCGGTCGCATTCCCTGATTCCGGCCCATGGCGCGGGCGCGAGCGGCGGGTGCCAACGCAAGGCTCCGACCGGCGGCGCCGCATAGGGAATTCCCGAGAACGACCAGATCCCGTGTCGCTCCCGCCCGGAAAGGCGCCCTCCTTGGACCTCCACCATTCCGTCCACGGGCTACCTCACGCCTCTCCGCATCCCTCCGTCATACTCGACAGCCCGGCCTCCTGGGCACGGTACCCCGTGACCAGGGAGGACGCCCTTGGATTCGCCTCACCCCGGGGCTACTGTGACGCATGTGGCTGTTGTGACCAATGTGGATTCAGCTCGACGGTGGCATCGGGCCGGCCGTCCCGGCACGCGCCACGCAGGCTTGCTGGCCGCTGCGGTGGCCCTGGTCGCATCCAGCGGCTCGCTGGTGGCGGCGCCAATCGCCGGGGCGGACCAGGCGCCGAGCACGTCGTCGATCACCGCCACCGAGGCCCAGGTCGCAGCCATCGAGACCCAGATCGAGCAGCAACAACAGCAGTTGACCGCGCAAGACGAGCAGTACAACCAAGCCACTGTTCGCCTCCAGGCCACCCAAGCCGCGTTGGTGACGACGAACGCGTCGCTGGCTGCCACCGTGCGCCGCCTCGCTGCCGACCGCACGCAGCTGACCCGGGACGCCGTTCAGTCCTACCTGTACGACCCCTCCTCGACCAGCCTCGCCTCCGTCTTCGCCTCACCCACATCGGATGCCGGGGCCCGTCGGACCTACACCCAGATCGTGGTGGGCAACGTCGACCGCGACGTGGCGCGAGTCCAGGCCGGGCAGCGCCGGCTGGCCGCGACCCAGGCCACCCTGGTCGCCCAGCAGCACGACCAGTCGGCGGAGCGAGACCAGGCCCAACTGGCCGAGGCCGCCGCCCAGGCCACGGCCAACCAGTCCCAAGCCACCCTGGCCCAGGTCAAAGGCACCCTGGCCACCCAGATTGCCCAGCAGGCCGCCGCCCAGGCGGCCCAAGCCGCGGCGGCCGCCCAGGCGGCCACCAGCCAAGCGAACGCGCAGAGCGCAGCCGTCCAGGCCTCTCGGTCGGCACAGGTGGCCAGCTCGCTGGGGGGCGCTTCGACTGCCGCCGCGACCTCGGCCACCCAATCAGCCAACCAGGCCGCCACCTCAGCCGGATCAGGGACGACCCCGGCCTCCCCGGGGGGAACCCCCTCGTCGGCGGGCGTCGCCGCCGTGAACGCAGCGCTCACCTACTTCGGCGTGCCCTACGCCTGGGGTGGGGCCAGTCGGTCCGGGGTGGACTGCTCGGGCCTGACCCTCCTGGCCTGGGGGCAGGCAGGGGTCTCCCTCTCCCACTCGGCGGCCGACCAGTACGCCGAGTCCCGGCACGTCAGCATGTCCGCCCTGGAGCCGGGCGATCTCATCTTCTACGACCTCGACGGCGGCGGGATCGACCATGTAGTCATGTACGTGGGCCCCAGCCTCAACGGCTCGGCCACCCCCTACGGCAGTGCCACCATCATCCAGGCGGCCCACACCGGGACCGTGGTCACCTATGACCCGATCTGGTACGGCGGCCTGGTCGGTGCGGCCCGACCCTGAAGTCGGTGCGCGCCGACCCTAAGCTGTCGCCCACGCCGATCGACCCAGCTCGCTCCCTTCCCTCCTCCGGGCGACCGACGACCGCACTCCGGTTGAGCGTCGTCGTCCCCGCGTACAACGAGGCCCACCGCCTGGGCGATGGATTCGAACGATTCCGGTCGGCGATCCACGCCGGTGCGGTCGATGTCGCCTGCACCGAGGTCATCGTGGTCGATGACGGCAGCAACGACGACACGGCGGGACAGGCCCGAACGCTGCTGGCCGATCTCCCCCACCACCGCATCATCCGGCTGCCGTTCAACCAGGGCAAGGGCGCGGCCATCCGGGCCGGCATCAGGGCGGCCCGCGGTGCAATCACCGCCTATATGGACGCCGATATGGCCATCGACCCCCGAGCCATCCCCCTGCTTCTCGATCGCCTGGCCACGACCGAAGCCGCCATCGGATCCCGATCCCTCCCGGACTCGATGGTCGAGAGCCGGTACATGATCCGGCTGTTGATGGGCCGACTGTTCAATCGGCTCGTCACCGCCGGCACCGATCTGGACTTCCTCGACACCCAGTGCGGGTTCAAGGCCTTCCGCACCGAGGCTGCCCGCCTCTTGTTCCATCTCGTGCCGATCGACCGTTTCGCTTTCGATGTCGAGGTGTTGGCCTGTGCGCACCGCCTCGGGCTGGCCATCGCCGAGGTCCCCGTGCAGTGGAAGCACGTCCCGGGCAGCAGCGTCCAGCCGTTGCACGACTCGATCACAATGCTGGCCGACGTGTACAGCTCCCGGTTGGGCTTGCGGCGGCCCTCGCCCGTACCCGCCATTGCCGTGAGCCAGCCAGGCACCACCCGGCCAGGCTCTCGGTCCGGTGGCGGCCACGCCACCCAAGCGCACGCCACGGCGGCCGATGCAACGGCGGCCGATGCAACGGCGGCCGATGAGCAGCGCACCGACCGGGTGCGCACAGCACTTACGGTCGGGCCGGCGGCCATACCGCTTCCCTTGATCACCGGGCCCCACGAGACGTTGGTCTTGTTTCCACTGGTCGATCCGACCGACGTCTCGGACTGCGCCCGTTCCCTGCGGGCCGCCCTGCCCGACCTGATGGTCGACAGGCGCTCACTCTCCCTCCACGGGCTACTGGCCCTCGGCCCCCTCTCGGGCAGGATCCACAGCTCGGTCCGATCCGCTCCCCCCGGCTAGGCACCGACGCGGGGGCGGGCGCCCGATGCCCGATTCCTGGGAACCGGGCCCGGCCGGCGTTACGATGCACGAGGTGAGCGCGGACGGAACGGATTCGGGCCAAACGGCGGAGCGCCGCCGAGCGGCGGAGCGCCGGGCCCGGGCCATCGATGTGCGGGCCCGGGGGGCCGCCGTACAGGTCGAACCGGAGGAGCGCCCACCCCTTCCCGTCGTGGTCCCCCGGAACTTCCGCCCTGATCTCGACGACGGCGAGACTGTCGATCCCCGTCGGGGTGACGTCGACGAATGGGGCCGTTCCGAGCGCATGCGCTCGCTCGTCCGCCGGGTGTACGACCCGCTCTACAAGCATTGGTTCCGGGTCGAGTGGGAAGGCATGGAGAAGATCCCCACTGAGGGCGGTGCCCTGCTGATCGGCAACCACGCCGGCGCCATCCCCTCCGACGCCCCCGCCATCATGCACGGCATCGAAGAGGACCTCCACCGTCCCGTGTACGGCCTGGCCGACTACTTCTTCCGGACCGTTCCCGGCGTGGGAACCATGTGGTCCCGCACCGGCGGCGTGCCCGGCCACCCCGACAACGCCTACCGGATCCTGCACGACCAGGGGCAACTTGCCCTGGTCTTCCCCGAGGGGACCAAAGGACCGTCGAAGACCTACACCGATCGCTACCGGCTGCGGCGGTTCGGCCGGGGCGGCTTCGTGGAGATCGCCATGCGGTCGGGTGTTCCCGTCATTCCCATTGCCGTGGTCGGCGCCGAAGAGTCCATGCCCATCCTCTTCCGGATCCCGTCATTGGCCAAGGCCCTCCGGCTGCCGTACTTCCCGGTCACGGTCAACCACCTCGTCTTCGGCCCAGTACTCGGCACCTTCGCCTACTTCCCCGCCAAGATCAAGATCCGCGTGCTCGACCCGGTCACGTTCGACGTCGAGCCCGATCAGCCGCGGTACTCGAAGGCCACCGTGATGGACGAGGCCGAGCGGATCCGCTCGATGCTCCAAGACACGCTGCACGACATGCTGCGCGAGCGCCGCAGCGTCTGGTTCGGCTGAGGTGGGCCGACGCGTCCTGATCACCGGGTTGGACACGTTCTGGGGCGGCCGCATGGCCCAGGCCCTCGAAGCCGAACCGGAGGTGGAGATGATCCTGGGCATGGGCACCGACGAGCCCCGGGTGCCCTTGGAGCGCACCGAGTATGTCCGGTCCGACCAGGCCTACACGATCCTGCATCGCATCGTGCAGGCCACCCAGGTGGACACCGTCGTCCACACCTTCTTGGAGACCAACTCCGTTGGCCTCTCCGGGCGGTCCCTCCACGAGACAAACGTCATCGGAACCCTGAACCTGCTGGCCGCGGCGGGCGCGCCGGGCACGCCGGTACGGCACGTGGTGGTCAAGTCCTCGACGCATGTCTACGGCTCCTCGGAGAAGGACCCGGCATGGTTCCGCGAGGAGACTCCTCGCCAGGCCCCGGTGCGCACCCGGGTGGAGCGCTCGCTCCTCGAAGTCGAGGCGATGGTCCGCGATTTCGCCGACGACAATCCCCACCTCATCGTCAGCGTGCTTCGCTTCGCCCACGTGCTGGGCACGGACATCGTCACCCCCATCAGCGCCAACCTCCGCAAGCGCGTGCTGCCGTGCATCCTCGGCTTCGACCCGCTGGTGCAGTTCGTCGAGGAGGACGACGTCGTCCGGTCGCTGCAACATGTCACCTGCAACCGGATCCCCGGTGTTTTCAATGTGGCCGGAGCAGGAAAGTTGCCCTGGAGCGAGGTGGCCACCATCGGCGGTGCCCACCTCTTGCCCTTCCCGCCCGTCAACCCCCGGGGCTTCGCTGCCCCGCTGCGCCGCCTGGGCATCGTGCAGTTCCCCACCGAGATGGAGGCGGTCCTCCGCTACGGGCGCGGCGTCGACACCTCGCGGCTCGTCGACACCGGGTTCCGCTACCGGTACACGTCAGCCGGAGCGGTCGAGAGCTTCGCTCGCGCCAACAACCTGCGCCGGACGGTGGGATCCGCCGGAAACGAATACCGCTACGAGCAAGACGTCGAGCAGTTCTTCCGGCACTCCCCCGCCGTCGTCCGGGGTAGCGACGGCTGAACGCGGCGATGGACGGGGGGCTACGTCCGTCGGAGCCAGGTGGTCAGGATCTGGGAACGGCGCGCCGTCCACTCCTCGGAGGTGATGGCGTAGCGGATGTGGTCCTCCCACCGTCCATCGATCTCCAAGAACCGCTCTGCCACCCCTTCGTTGCGGAGCCCCAGCTTTTCGACCACCCGGCGGCTCGGGGCATTGCGGGGGATGATCGAGATCTCCACCCGGTGCAGCCCGAGCGACTCGAAGGCGAAGCGAAGGACGACCACCACGGCCTCGGGCACCAGGCCCTGCCCGGCGTACTCCCGATCGACCCAGTACCCGATGGACGCGTTCTGGAACGGGCCGCGCTGCACCGACGACAGTGTCACCTCCCCGCAAAAGACCTCGTCCACGAAGATCCCGAACCCGAAGCCGCTGCCCAGCTGGCGTTCCCGCTCCCGCATCATGCAGCGGGTGATGAAGCTCGACCTGTCCTCGGGCGCGGGTGGGGCGCCATGGGGCCGGGGTTCCCAAGGGATCAACCAGTCGCGGCTGCGATCTCTGACCCGGTACCAGGCGTCATAGTCGGACTCGGACAGCGTTCGCAGCCGGACCCGCCACCCGGTCAGCTCCAGCGGCGTGGTCGTGGGCGAGCCGACGGCCGCGCTCATCGCCCCGGGTTCCCACAGAATCGGGGTACGGGCCCCGTTGCATTCGGGCCCTTCACGATGGAGACGAACAGTGCCACACGCGCATCGTAGGCGGCCCGCGCCCATCGGGCACATGAAGGCCGACTGGTAATGTTCGGACGTGGAGCAGGCAGACCGGCGTCTTCCCCGATCGGATGCCCGATCCGCAACCAGCGGGCCTGGTCGGACCACTGAGCCACCACCCGAGCGGGTTCTCTACGCCACATCGGACCTCCCGCCCCTGCGCCCTGATGTCGCCGGTGACCTCCCTGCCTATCGGGCCTGGCGACACGACCGTCAGGTATGTCGCACCGAGCGCGTTGGCGAGGTACCCGGCGGCGGTCCCCCGGTGGCCGTGCTCGTGGTCATCGACGAACCCGAGCCCCTCTGGCTGCGTCGGTGCCTCCACTCGGTGGTCGTGCAGTCCCATCGTCACTGGCAGCTATCCCTGGTTACCCGGGGCAACCCGTCGGACGTGGTCGAGTCGGCGATCACCGAGGAGCTGAGCGGACCCGAGGCGTCTCGGGTCACTCGGGTGCCGGCCCCCCCGGGCACCTCGTTCGTGGCCGCCATGGCGCTGGCCTTCGAACGGGGCGCGGCACCCTACGTCTTGATGCTGGGACAGCACGACGAGCTCGCCCCCGATGCCTTGGCGCTGCTGGTGGGGGCCGTCGTCGGCGCCCCCATCGCCTACGGGGACGAGGACGAGGTCGATGGCGTCGAGGCGGCATGGCGGCCTGCCCTCAAGCCGGACTGGTCACCGGACCTATTGCTCTCGACTCCTTACCTCGGACGACCGCTGCTGGCCGACAGGGCGCTGGTGGTCCAGTCGGGCGGGATCCGGGCCGTGGACGACGGGGACTGGGAGCACGACCTCATGCTCCGGGTCACCGAGCGCGCCGACCGGGTCGCCCACGTCGCCGAGGTCCTGTACAGCCGGCGGTCGGCACCCGACCCGGACGACGGGTCGGCGGCTGTCGACGAGCCCGGGAATCGGGCCGGGGCGCTCGGGCCGGGTGCGGTCACGAGTGCCGTGGCCCGTCGCGGCGAGGCCGGCACGGTCGAGGCGGGACCGATGCCGGGCTCGTGGCGCTTCCGACGCACGCCGCCCGGGCGGACCTCGGTCAGCGCCATCGTGCCTTTCCGTGACGGTGCCGGTTTCCTCCGCACCTGTACCGACTCGGTCACCGCTACCACCGAGGACGTCGACCTCCAGTTCGTCCTGGTGGACAACGGCTCGGTGGAGCCCGAGACGCTGAGCCTCCTCGAGCGCCTGGACCAACGAGACGACGTGACGGTGGTCCGGGACGACCGCTCGTTCAACTGGGCTGCTCTCAACAACGCCGCCGTCGACGCCGCCCGAGGCGAAGTCCTCCTCTTCCTCAACAACGACATCGAGGCCACACACCCCGGTTGGCTCGGCGCCCTGGCCGCCCAGGCCCTTCGGCCCGACGTGGCCGCGGTGGGGGCACGACTCCTCTACCCCGGGGGGCGGGTCCAGCATTCCGGCGTGGTGATCGGGATCGGGGCCGCCGGCCACACACTGGTCGGGCTCCCGGCCGACCAGCCCGGCTACCTAGGGCTCGCCGTGCTGACCCGCGACTGCTCGGCGGTGACCGGGGCGTGCATGGCCAGTCGCCGCACCCTGTTCGAGGACCTGGGGAAATTCGACGAGGAACTGGGCATCGACACCAACGACATCGACTTCTGCCTGCGGGCCCGCCAGCACGGCTACCGAGTGCTCTACGAGCCACTGGCCGAGCTGATCCACTACGAGTCGCCCAGCCGGGGCAAGACTGGCTCCGTGCCCGACATCCGCCGCTTCATGCACCGTTGGGACGAGGTGATCGAGACCGGCGATCCCTTTCTCAACCCGCATCTCACCCGACTGGACGGATCCTGTGCCTTACGACGACCAGAGGAAGAGGAGCAACTCCACCAGTGGCGACTAATCCTGCAGAGCGCGTGAACGAAGCCGACCAGCCCAGCACCGACGGCGGCTTGGCACCTCGGCTGCTCGGGCGCGCCCCAAGGGAGCACCAGGACATGTCGTCCATGCGCGAGAGCGCCGACCTGGCCGCACTGCACCGGTTGTGGGCGGACCTGCACGGGTCAGAGCCGGCCGACGCCGTCGTCCCGCCATCGGGCACCGGCCTCCGGGCCAAGGTGGTCCGGCAGATCGGCTCCGTCGCGGCTGAGGTCTCCGAGCCGGCCCTGCGGGCGGATCGGGCTCTGATCGGCGCCCTGATCCGCAGCAATGACGCGTTGGCCATCCGCTGCGACGAGCTGGGGTCGAGGGTGGTGGAGCTCGAGGACCTGTTGCGGGAGGTGGTGGCCGTCGTCGGCGATGATCTGGTCCAGGTGCGGGCCTCGCTGCAGAGCATCACGCCCCCGCCCACCGATGGCTGAGCCGTTGGCCGGCGGTCGGGTGCTCCTGTTGACCTCGACCTGGGACGGAGCCGAGACGGAGCGCTCGTTCGTGATGCGCAGCTTGGCCGGCGCCACTTCCCGTCGGCGGCCGGTGGATGTGGTCACACCCGGACCGGACCGCTCGCCCCGGCCCGACGGCCTGTTCGACGTCCACCAGATCGGCACGGCCCGGCGTGCCGACCACGGCTGGCCCCGCCCCGGTGACGCCCGGCGGCCGGCGGTCCCACCGCCTGGCCTCACCCTCGTCCATGCCGACGACGACGGGGCCATCGCCCTGGCCCGACGATTCGCCCCCGATGCGCCCGTCATCGCACTGGCCGAGGCGACCGGAACCGTGCCGCAGGCTGACGCCATCCTCAGCGTCACCCGTGACCGGCGTGATGCCCTAACCGAGGCCAACCCGGAGGTGGCCACCCAGGTCTACGACACCGGCCTCCATGTCCCGGTCAACCCGTTCGTCACCACGCGCCCGCATTCCGGCGTCGGCTTCGTCGACTACCTGCTCGTTCTCACCGATCGGGTTGGCCCACTCGAGCGTGGCGGCTCCGACCCGACCTCGTGGGTCGCGTGGCTGGCCGCTCGCTTTCCGCGACAGCACACCATGGTCATCGAGAACGCAGTGGCCACCGTCTGGCAATGGCGGTCCCGGCGAGGGTCGATCGCGGTGGAAACGCGCGCCGACCTGTGGCGCCTGTTCGCCCACGCCCGAGCGGTGATCGATCTCCGACCCGGGACGCTCGTGGCCCGGGAGTGCGTCGAGGCCCTCCGGGTCGGCACGCCGATCGTGGCTCCGTCCGGATCGGTCGGAGCCGAGCATGGCGCAGCCGGTGGCGGCCTCGCCTTCACCAACGTCGACGGACTGCTGCGCGCCGTGGCGTCGCTCGACGACCGTGCCGTACGGGACAACCTCGGTGACCAGGGCCGGAGCATGTCCGACGACCGCTATGGTCGTCCCGACCAACTGGTCGACCGGATGGCCCACATCCTCTCCTCCGTCGAACGTGCTGGGCCGCGCCACCGGTAGGGCGACGCCCAGTAACGCTCAGAGCTGGGAGGCCACCAGGCCGTCCAGGATGTCGGACTCGGAGACCAGGCACTGGTCGAAGCCGAAGCGGGACATCACCGCATCCAGCACCAAGGCGCCGCCCACGATCACGTCGGCCCGGCCGGGGACCAGACCGGGCCGAGCCAGCCGAGCCTTGGTGTTCTCGCCGGCCAGGCGATGGAACCACTCCTTTACCTGTGCCGCGGTCAGCACCGAATGATGGATCCGACTTCGGTCGTAGTCGTCCAGCCCCTGTTGCAGGGCCGAGATGGTGGAAACGGTACCGGCCAGTCCGACCAACCGCCTGGCTTCGGCAAAGCGGGAATGGGCACCGGCGGCGCCGTCGAGCGTATCCATAACGGCGGACTGGGCGGTGGCCAGCTCGTCTGCGGTGGGCGGATCGTGGTGGAAGAAGCGCTCCAGGATGCGCACACAACCCAACTGGAGGGAGACGGCGTCGACGGCGGGGTCGTCGGGCCCCGAGCCCACCACCAACTCGGTCGATCCACCACCGATGTCCACGATGAGGAAAGGGCCGTCGCCTGGGTCGAGCTCCGCCACCGCCCCGGCCAGCGAGAGGCGCCCTTCCTCGATCCCGGTCAACAGCTCCGGCTGTACCCCTGAGGCCTCGGCCGCGGCGTGGAGGAAGACCTCGCCGTTGGCGGCGTCACGGACGGCCGACGTGGCCACCAGGCGGATCGACACCGCCTCCAGGCGGTCGATGACGCCCCGGTACTCGCGTACGACATCGATACAACGATCGATGGCCTCGGGCGAGAGCCGTCCGGTGGCATCCACGCCCTCACCCAGCCGGGTGATCCGCATGAGCCGCTCCAGCGGCTGCCCCGACGCGTCCGCCACCAGGAGTCTCGTCGAGTTGGTGCCACAATCGATCGCGGCCACGGGGCCGTTCGGAGTCATGTGGTCTTGCTACCACGCCTGGTGAGGCAGAGGAAGTTGTGGACCACGGGCGCCGATTGCCGCGCTCTCGGGCAGGCGTCGACCCATCGGGCAGTGACCCGATGAGTTCTCCCGTCGGACTGGGTCTCAAGAAGCGATGCCTACCACCGGAGAGGACCCCGATTGATGATCATCGCCGGCTACCTGGAAGTCGAGCCCGATCGTCGCGATAAGTTCGTCTTCGCCCACCACGACCTCCTGTCCCGGGGCCGAGCGGCCCCGGGATGTCTGGACCTGGCCATCTCCGCCGACCCGCTCGACCCGGCGCGGGTCAACAACTTCGAGCGGTGGGAGTCTCGAGAGGACCTCGACGCGTGGAGGCGGGTTGCCGCCCCTCTCGACACCGGCATCCCCATCACCGGTGACGACATGATGGAGTACCGCGTGGTGGACGGGCGTCCACCGTTCGGCTGAACCACGTGGTCCTGCGGTCATGCTGCCACGTCTGGTAGGCCGAGGCAGTTGTGGACGACCGGCGCCACAGTAAGTGCGACGGTACGCGACTCAAGCTCTACGACCGGAATGACCGCGTGATATCACCGAAGATGTCACCGCCATCGGCGTGCGCAAGCTCCGCTTGGACGTCTTTCGGCTGCGCGTTGGCACCCGTTCCTACGACCCTGTTCGGTGCCGACCCGAGCACGGTGCGGCGACGCGAGAAGACGAGGAACCTGCTCGCCTACCTCGACCGGCATGACGCCCTCGGCCACACCCCAGGCTCGTGCGACGAGGACGACGGCAACCCCGCGTACCATGGCGCGCGCAAAGTCATCTGGTCCGAATTCTGGGTGGTACTGCTAGGAATCCGCGGCGCGACACCCGTCTAGATTTGGGCGGCTTCGACGTATGCGACCTTTCCACTGGTGGGTGCTCCCGCCCCAGAGACCGGTGCTCAGCCAGGTCGATGACCTATCGCATAGTTGCCGCGATCACGAGGTTTGAGCTTGTCGATCGAGGACGTCTAGGACCGAACGGAGAAACCATTCGCTGATGGAAAATACCGGTTGACCATCGATCGTCAGCCGGTACGCACGGGACCACACGATCTCCGAAACGAAGTCGGCGTCGATGCCGGGCGCGTGCGCTCCGACTCGCCCCGGTGGGAGAAGTGGCTCTCGGCCGAGCCCTAATCCATGGGTAACCAGCACGCGGCCGATCGGGTCGCTGGTCCGCTCGAGCTGCGCCAGTACGGCTTCGGGAAGTCGTCCCGGTACGAATGTCGACTCGGCGTAGACATACGGCACGCGGGTGGTGCACCCCTTGAGCACCGAGATCCGATGAGTCGTTGTCTGGCCGGCGGTGACCCCCAGAGCGTTGTCGGTGCCCGCTGCCAACGGGTACTGACGAACCACGTTGGCAACCAGCCGCTCGCCGGTGAGCGTCTCGAGGAAATGGGTAACGGTGTCTGGGCTGTCGAGGAGGCACTCCAGATCCGTCGGATTCGACGCCATTAAAGGAACCATGTCGACCACGCCGGGTCATCGATGGACGATCGGATCAATTGGTTGATCACTCGGTCACGTGCAGCTTCGGCGACAGGAACGAACTCACCGTTCGACGGTCCATCGTGAAGAGGCAGGGGTGCGGGCGGGTCCTCTTGATCTCGTTGCCTCCGAGAGAACTTACCCATCGCTGCCTCCGATCTGAGGCTACGCCCATTGGGGAAGGTTGTCAGCCACCGTCAGGCGGACCACGATGTCGGTAGATTGTCAGAGCGGAGACGGCTGATCTCCAGTGACAAAGGGGGACCCCGATGAGCGCCACACTGATCGTTCGCCACACCGTTGCCGACTACGCCTCCTGGCGGAAGGTCTACGACGAGGTCGAGCCACTGCGGGTGAGGCACGGTTACACCGCGCAGCGGGTAATGCGCCTCCCCGGCAATCCCAACGACGTGGCCGGGACCCACGACTTTCCGACCGTGGCCCAGGCCGAGGCTTTCGCCAACGACCCGGAGCTGAAGGCGGCAATGGAGCGCTCCGGCGTGACCGGCACTCCTCGGATCGAGATCTTCGAGGACATCTCGAATTCGGTGGCCTGAACAGCCTGACCACGATGGGGTGACAGGCTCAACCCAATGGGTGGGCAGCCTCACCACGATGGGTCGACGGCGAGTTCAGTGGTCGCCCGGCGTGCCGGCGATGCCCACGATGTGCCCGTTCAACGACTGGCCCCCCATCGAGCCGTAGAAGCCCGCACTGCCGAAGGCGAAGATGCCGCCGTCGGAAGCCACCTCGCGGTACCCGGTGCCGCCGGAGGTGGCCGTGATGCCAACGATCGGCGCGCCGAGGGCCCGACCCCCCATGGAGCCGAAGAAGCCGGCGTCGCCGAAGGTGAAGATGCCGCCGTCGGAGGCGACCTCCCAGTAGCCCTTGCCGTCGGGGGTGGCGGCCATGGAGACGATGGGCGAGTTCAG
>JAUTXB010000141.1 GCA_030838245.1 Acidimicrobiaceae bacterium | reverse complement strand
TGACCCACCCCAACCGATCTTCCGGTTGATATAGGGATCGACGAAAGGTGACCGGTAGCCGTCTCGCCGCCACGTGACCGGGAAGTGGCTCTCGTCCATCTCCAGGTCACCGAATCGCTTGTACCGGCTGTAGATGCTCCCAATCACCGTCGGGTGGAACCGGGTATCCGAAGACATGCAGTGGGCCACCAGCGCTCGCCGGGGCACGTCGGCCCCGTTGACGTCGGATCCGTGCCACGTCCAACCGAAGTGGAAGGCACCTCCTCCCGCCGCCACCTCGATCGGCACGCATTCGGGCTCGACCCCCGCATGCTCCGCCGCCGAGCGCATCTCACGATCGGGCACAGCGGGACCATGGAACTGCTCGATCATGTCCGAAGCGCCCCACCGGTGCGAGCCCCGGACATACTCAACCGTTCCCCCGGCGGCTGTGGTGTCGTCAAGGGCGATCCAGCAGCTCACCCAGTCCGGCGGGTCCGCCCATTGCTCGTAGCTCGAGTCCTGGTGAAAGCCGAGGGCTCGGCCGCCGCCCGGCTTCCACAACACGTTGTCCTGGCTGAGCCGTGTCCCGGCCCAGCCGCCCAGGGTGGCGCATGCTCGCCCGATGTCGGCCCGCAGCACGGTGGCGGCGACCGTCCGGTCCGACTTCCAGCCGTTGCAGATCTGGCGAGTCAGGTCGGGCGAGTCACGGCCCGGTCGCCAGTTCCACTCGTCGGGCTGAAGGCCGGTCTCGTACCGGCCGGCGAAGAGGTCCTCGAACGACGCCAACAAGGCCGGGATCGTCGCCGGATCGATGATCCGCTCGCAAACGATGAACCCGTCGGTCCTGAATCGCTCCACGTCCTCGTCGAGCAACTCGAGTTTCCAGCCATCGGTCTCCGTTTCAATCACGCTCTGCGTCCTCCTCTTCCCCCCTGCCTCCTCTTCCCCTGCCCGGTCGTCTTTTCATCCCTCGGGCCGCCTGTCATACCGGCTGGCTCTTCAGCCCCTTCGGACCGGTCAGCGCCTTCGTGCCCTGTATGGCTGTCATGCCCTTCATGCCAGTCACGGCCGTCATGCCTGCAACAGGTACCGACGACGTTCGCCAACCGGGACGAGCCGGCGACATGCCTCGTCCTCGGCCAGACAAGCGCCGGCGTGATGGGACACGAAGGCCTGACCGAAGAGATCTACCGCCACCGAACTGTCAACGAAGCGGTCCACAGCTTCGGCCACCGTGCGGGGAAAGCGGGTGGGGCCCGTCACCAGCCGCCCGTCGCCCGGAGGGTCGACCGGTGGTGGAGGCTCGAGCCCCTGTTCGATGCCCCAGACGGCGGCACCCAGGAACATGGCCAAGCACAGGTGCGGGCTGGTATCGGCTCCGGGGGCGCGCAGCTCCAGACGGGCGTGCTCGGGCGGCCCGGGTACGACCCGGAGCGCGCAACTGTAGTTGCCGGTTCCCCATGTGGCGCTGGTCGGCGCCCAGTTGCCGGGAGCGAATCGGCGGTAGGCGTTCGGGTTGGCGGCCACCATGGCGAACAGTTCGGGAAGCAGCGCGACCACGCCGGCCACCGCCGATCGGGCCGTGCCGCTGAGCCCGCCGTCGGCTCCAATAAGCAAAGGGTGGTCGTCGTCGAGCGAGCGGAACGAGAGGCTGGGATGGCCGCCGAGGCCAGGGAGGTCCTCGGCTACCTGGGCCATGAAGGTGGCCGTCCGGCCCCGCTGATCGAAGAACGCCTTGGTGTACAGCTTGGCCAGGGCGGCATCGTCCGCCGACCGAACGGGTCTGGTGTGGGCGGTCGCCAACTCCAGACAGCCCGGCCCCAACTCGGCGCAGCAGTGGTCAAGTGGAACGGCACCGCCGGCCAGTACCTCGGTCAGGGCCCGGACGGTGTCGGCCTCGGTGGCCAGAGTTCGAGCCGACCAGCATCGGTTCGCGGCCATATCGGGCTCGGGCTCGGCCATCTGGGCCATGTCGTCGCCCGGACCGGCGAGCACGATGCATTCATATTCCCATCCCACCTCGGCCACCAGCCCCGCCGCCCCGGCGCGAGCGACCATGCGGGCCAGCTGGGCCCGCGGCGACAGCTCGGCCAACGGGCCGACGAAGTCGGCCAAGAAGAGAAGGGCGTCAGGCTCGAAGGGGTAGGGGCGACCGCTGTCGAGATCGACCGCCGCCGGTTGGTGGGTCGACCCGCCGCTCCGCCACGTCCCGTCGGCCGGGTCCCACCAGTCGACAGCGTCGATGAAGCTCCACCCCTCTTGGAAAGCACGGACCGCCGCCGCTTTCGACAGCCGTTTCTGACGCAGGACCCCCGACGAGTCGAAAAGGCCGAGATGGACCACCTCGATGCCGGCCGCGTCCAGCCACGGCTCCACTTTCCCTGCGCTGACAGCCTCGGCCAGGTCGGGTGCGGGGTGCGTGGTCATGACGGTTCCCACGCCGCCTCGACGCGGCCGTCGGGATGTGGGGAGGGACCGGCCGTTCGGGCCACTATCCCCGCCGTCTCGGTCACGATCCTCACCAAGTGCTCAGTCAGGACGGCACTGACCGTGTCCATGTGCTCGATCGATTCGGACACCGCCGCCTCGAGCTGTTCGGCGGTGGCCACGGACGAGAGGGCCAGTGCTTGGCGGTATTCGGGGACCGACGACCATTCGGTCACCGTGGTGGGCTCGACCTCTACGTGGAATTGGATGCCCCAGGCACAAGCCCCGGCCCGGAAGGCCTGGACCTTGCACGCCGCGTTGGTGGCCAGCAGCGTGGCGTCCTCCGGGAGTCGGCGGACCTCCGCGCCGTGCCACTGCAGGGCCCGGACGGTCGACGGCAGCCGTCCCACCAGGGCATCGTCAGCGGCCGCATCGGTCAGGACGACTGGCCGCACGCCTACCTCGGGAACCTCCATGGGCCCCACGTCGCCGCCGAGGGCCGCGGCCAGGAGCTGGTGCCCGAGACAAATGCCGAGGAACGGCCGACGCAGTTCGCGCACCCAGCGCCGGATGGCCTCCTTCTCGCCGATCAGCCATGGATGGTTCTCCTCGTCCCAGACGTCCATGGGACCACCCATCACCACCAGCAGGTCGAAGCGTGCAAGGTTGGGCACTGCATCGCCCTCATCCAGCTCGGCAGTCTCGAGGTCGAACCCCGCCGCTCGCAGTCGGACGCCGACCGAACCCGGGTGCTCGACGGGTAGATGCTGGAGAACGAGGGCCCGACGGCGGACACCGGTCGACGCTCGGCGCAGAACGGTCAAGGCAGGATGTCAAGGTATTCGGCGATGTCCCAATCGGTGACCGTGCCGATGAACCGCTCCCACTCATCGCGCTTGTAGTGGCTGAATACCGTGTACATGTCGCCCGGCAGCGCCTCACGGACGACCGGGTCGGCGTCGAGGGCGTCGAGCGCCTCGCCCAACGTGCGAGGAATTCGCTCCACCGACTTGCCCGAGGCAATGGCGTCGTAGATATTTCCGTCTTCTGGCGGCCCGGGGTCGACTCGCCGCTCCAAGCCGTCTGCCATCGTCACCAACAGCCCCGCCATCGAGAGATAGGGGTTGACCGCAGAGTCAACCGACCGGTACTCGAACCGCCCCGGTGCACTGATCCGAAGGGCGGTCGTCCGGTTCTGGAATCCCCAATCGGCGAAGATCGGTGCCCAGAATCCTGCGTCGGCGAAGCGACGGTATGAGTTCACCGTCGGTGCCGTGATGGCGGTCAACGCACGAAGGTGCTCGAGCACACCACCGATGGCGAACAGCCCGGTCTTGCCGGGCATGCGCCGGTCGGGACCGTCGGGGAGGCAGACGTTCACGTCCCCCTCCCACAGAGAGAAGTTGTGGTGGCAGCCGTTGGCCGACACCCCCATGAAGGGCTTCGGCATGAAGCACGGGAAGGCGCCGAGCTCGCGGCCCACCTGTCGGCAGACCTGGCGGTATGTCGTCAACCGGTCGGCGGTGAGCTCGGCATCGTCGAATGCGAAGTTGAGCTCGAGCTGGCCCGGTGCATCCTCGTGATCGCCTTGGATCATGTCGAGGCCCAGCTCGCCGCAGTACTCGAGGACGCGGTGAATGATCGGCTGGAGCTCGGAGAACTGGTCGATGTGGTAGCAGTACGGTTTGGTCATGCCGTCGACCGACGGAGTCCCATCGGGGTTGGTCTTCAGCCACATCATCTCGGGCTCGCAGCCCACGCGCAGGGTGAACCCCGTCTGGGCGGTGAACCGCTCGTGCTGACGCTTCAGGTTCCCCCGACAGTCCGAAGTCAGATAGGCACCCGGGTCCTCGACCTCCTCGCGGCCACGGAACAACGTGCAGAACACCCGCGCCACCTTGTGGTCCCAGGGCAGCCGCTGGAAGGTCTCCACATCGGGCAGTCCCACCAGCTCGGCCGCCTCGGGCCCGTAGCCGATGTAGGCACCGTGGCGGTCGGTGAACAGATTGGCCGTGGCCCCGTAGACCAGCTGGAAACCCTTTTCCGCCACCGAGGACCAGTGGGCGGCGGGGATACCCTTGCCCATGACCCGACCGGTGACCGAGACGAACTGGAAGTACACATAGGTGATGCCGTCGGCTTCGATCCGGCTGCAGACTTCCTCGATCTGGCGACGACGCCCGTCCTGGTCGAGGAAGCGCTCGAGGTCGGTGGGCATCTGACCCCTCTCTCGGTGGTGCTCGAGTCGGGCCCTTGGTTGGGCTCAGTGAAACAGCGTTGCCCACCAGTAAACTGGATGTAGGTTTCCTGGTCGTATCCCCGACGTGTCGATCGTGTTAATCGGACCGTTGACTCGACCCGGCGCTACCGCGGCTGACGCTGCGCTAGCGGGCGCACCCGTTCACGCCCGGTCGCCGTAGAAGGTGATCGACAAGAAGCGGATGGGGAGCTTGATCAGGCCGGTCGGCCCGTGGGGGATGTCACCGTCGAACTGCAGGGTGTCCCCCGGCTCCATTCGGTAGAGCTGCTTGCCGTAGCCGTACTCCATGACGCCGTTGAGCATGTACAACATCTCGATGCCGGGGTGCTGGAAGCTCGGGAACACCTCGCTGACCTCGGTGAGCGTCACCAGCAACGGCTCCAGGCGCTTTCGCGGGCCACGCATCGTGCCGAGCAACTGGTACAGGTGACCGGCTCTGGTGCCCTGACGGACAATTTCGGGCCCGCTGTCCGCCTTCACGAAGACCGCATCACGCTCTTCCGCCAATCCCCGGAACAACGAGGTCAATGGCATGTCCAGGGCCGCAGCCAAGCGTTCGAGGGTGGCCAGGCTGGGCGAGGTCTGCGCGTTCTCGATCTGGGACAGCATCCCCTTCGAGATGCCGGTGCGCTCCGCCCACTGGCCCACATTCAATCCGATGTCCTGCCGCCGACTTCGCACGTGATTGGCGATGACCCAACCCACCCTGCCACTGGCTCCCTCATCGACCTCGGGCGGCTGAGGTTCCGTCGCCGGATCTGGTCGCGATCGGCGACGGGACTCGGCTTGCTGGCCTGACCGTGCCTGAACCTGGCCGTTGGCCTGCCTGGCGCGGGCCTGGCCGTTGGCCTGCCTGGCGCGGGTCTGGCCGCCGGCCTGCCTGGCGGGGATCTGCTTGCCGGCGGTTCGCTTACCAGCGGACTGCGTACCGGTTGCCTGCTTGCCGACCGCCCGCTTTCCTGCGGCCTGCGTACCGGGTGCCTTACGCTTGCCCGCCGCCCGCTTGGCTGTCGCTGTCTTTGCCACCGAGCGACGAGGCTGCTTGCCATCTGTCGATCGAACGGGAGCCACAGCGGCAATATATGTCAGCTCACCCGATTGGGCAGTGATCGCCCAGCGGTCGGAGCCCGGAGAGCAGCCCGAGAGTCATCGCATCTGGCCGGCTCCCACATATGGGTGTGCGCTGACCAGCAACTCGTCGTCGTCGAACCGCTGCAATCGGAAGTCGCGATGGTCGACGTCGGGAATCTGGCTCTCACCGGTAAGGACGAGATCGGCAACCAGCTCGCCTACGGCGGGAGAGATCTTGTAGCCGTGTCCACTGAAGCCGGCACAGATCCACAGCCCATCGACCGGGGTGGCCGAAATGATCGGGTTGTAATCCGGTGTCACGTCATAACACCCGGCATAGGTCGACCGCAGTTGTGCTCGGGGAAGCCCGGGGAAGCGATGGTCGAACTTGGCGATACTCCTCACCAACAGGCGATCGTCCGCCTCGTCCGAGTAGCGGTCGGGATCGGACCACTCGGGCTCGGAATGGTCGCTGTCCCCTACCAACAGAGAGCCGATTCCTTCGGTGCGGACGTATTGCAACGAAACCAGGTCGGAGAGCACCGGGACCGGGCCCAGCTCGTCGGCGCTCGGGTCGACCAGCAAGATCTGCGCCCGTTGGGACCGGATGGGGAGCTCTATCCCCACTCCGGCCACCAAGGCCGGCGACCAGGGGCCGGCCGCCACCACCACCTGGTCGGCGTCGATCCGCTCCCCGTCCACCAACTCCACGCCGATGGTCCGATCGCGGCGAGCGAACACCCCGGCCACTCGGGTGTGCTGGCGCAGGCGCACCCCGCCCCGGCGCGCTGCCGATGCGAAGGCCAACGCGGTCTGATGGCCGTCGCCATATCCACCCAGCGCCTCGTAGGCGAAGGCGGCGACGTCGTCGAAGCGAGCCTGGGGCCACAGCCGGCCAGCCGTCGTGTGATCGATCTGCTCGACGTCGATGCCCAGCTGGTGCTGCATCGCTACATTGGCCAAGAGGGCGTCGACGTTCGCCTCGCCCACGGCGACGAGGTAACCAGTGCGGCGGTAGCCGGTGTCCTCACCCAGCAGGTCCACACCGCCGGCCAGGACCGGCAACGACCGCCAGGCCATGGCGGCCAGGGAGCGAATGCCGTAGTGGCAACGCACCACGCCGCTCGACCGGCCGGTGCCGCCCGAGCCCATGACGTTGCGATCGACCACGAGCACGTCGTCCACGCCGCGCTCGGCCAGGGCGCGGGCCGCGCTCAACCCGATCACGCCGGCCCCGATCACCACGACCGATGCGCCGTCTCTCATCCGGGAATCCAATCGGTCCCGGCCAGGGGCACCCGGGCCATGGCCGCCGCCTCCACCGTAAGCGCAACGAGATCCTCGGGCTCGAGATGGTGAACGTCGGACTTGCCGCAGGCCCGGGCCAGTGCCGTGAGCTCCATGGTGACGGCCCGCAGGTAGTTGGCCACCTCCTCGGCCCCCCGGTCGACGTCCAGCCGGCGCTCGAGGTCGACGTCCTGGGTGGTGATGCCCACCGGGCAGCGGCCGGTATGGCAGTTCGCGCACTGCCCCGGCTCGGCGTGAAGGGTGTGGTAATCCTCGGTCACATCGAGCATGGCGCCGTCGACCACCACGTGGGATCGGTTGCAGCCCAGCGCCACCAGGGCGGCGACGCCGATGGAGACGGCGTCGGCCCCGAGGGCCAAGGCCTTGGCCACGTCGGCTCCCGAGCGGATACCTCCCGACACCACCAACTGGACCTCCCGCTCCATTCCAATGTCGGCCAGTGCCTCCGCTGCCAATCGCACCGCCGGGAGCGTGGGTATCCCGGCGTGCTCGATGAATACGTCCTGAGTGGCTGCGGTGCCGCCCTGCATCCCGTCGACCACCACTACGTCGGCACCGGCGGCCACTGCCAGCTTGACGTCGTGGTCCACCCTGGTGGCGCCGATCTTGACGTAGATGGGTACCTGCCACTCGGTGGCCTCGCGAAGCTCCTCGATCTTGATGCGAAGGTCGTCGGGACCGACCCAGTCCGGATGGCGGCTGGCCGATCGTTGGTCGATCCCTGGCGGCAGCGTGCGCATCGCCGCCACCCGGTCGTTGACCTTCTGCCCGAGCAGCATACCACCGCCGCCCGGCTTGGCTCCCTGTCCGATCACGATCTCCACCGCATCGGCTCTGCGCAGATCGGCCGGGTCGAATCCGTAGCGCGACGGCAGTACCTGGTAGACGAGCTGTTCGGATGCGGCACGCTCCTCCGGTGTCATGCCGCCGTCCCCGGTGGTGGTGGACGTGCCCACGGCGGTGGCAGCCCGGCCTAGCGCCTCCTTGGCCGAGGCGGACAGGGCGCCGAAGCTCATCCCGGCGATGGTGATGGGGATCTCGAGCTCGATGGGTTCGGCACCGTGACGAGCGCCCAGCACGGTGCGGGTCTCGCAGCGCTCCCGATAGCCTTCGAGTGGGTAGCGGGATGCCGAGGCGGTCAGGAAGACGAGGTCGTCGAAGGTCGGCAGCTGGCGCCTCGCCCCTAGCCCCCTGATCGGGTACTGGCCACTATCGGCCATCTGGTGGATCCGGGCGATGACATCGGGCGGGAAGGTCCCACTGGTCACCGCGGGGCCCGCGGTGCGGTCGACTGTGGTCATCAGTAGTCCCCGTGGTTGTGCGTGGAGAAGTGGTAGAGCCCGCGGGCCGACCCCACCCGTCGGACCCGGTTGGGGTCGATGTGGTCAAAACCGGTGCGCCCCACCAACCCCTTGACCGCCAACACATCGTCGTCGGTCAACTCCTCCTCGCGTGCGTCAGCGCCCAAGGAGGCGATCGATCCCCCGACGTAGATCACCGCCTCGTACAACGAGTCGCCGAGCCCGTGGCCGGCGTCACCGCCGATGAGGATGGTGCCCGCCTGGGCCATGAACCCGGTCATGGCGCCGGCATCACCGGCGATGGCCACGGTGCCCCCCTTCAGCGAGATGCCGGCTCGGAGCGACGCATCGCCCTCGATGGCGATGGTCCCGCCTCGGGCGCTCGACCCGGCGCTCTGGGACGCGCTGCCCCGGACCCGGACCGAGCCTCCCATGAGGTTTTCGCCCACCGACCAGCCGACGAAGCCGTCGACGACGATGTCGGGACCTTCGCCGCCGCTGGTCCCGCACAGGCCGCCGATGAAGTACCCGGCATTGCCCTCGATCGTGACCGACACCGGGTCGGCCAGCCCTACGGCCAGGTTGTGACGGCCCCGGGGCTGTAGGACGCTTGCCGAAGACCCGGGCGGCAGGGACCGCAGCGCGGCGTTCACTTCTCGTACCGACAGGCAGTCGCAGCTCAGCAGGTCCACGTGTAGACCTCCGCAGGTCGTGGCTCGAAGACGGTGGCCGTCGAGATGTCGGGTAGATGGGCCAGGGCCCGGTACTCCGAGGCGACGGCGACGTACCTGGCCGTCTCGGCCACGACGGCCGGCTTGCAGGCGAACGGATCGCGGACCACCGACATCGCGGTGGCGGTGGTGATGACCAGGGTGAAGAATCCGTCGAGCTCCTTGATCACCCAGCGGGTCGACTCTTCCGGATCGTCCCCCAGCGAGAGTCGCTCAGCCAGCAGGCGGGCGGCCACTTCAGAGTCGTTGTCCGACTCGAAGACGACCCCTCGGGCCTGCAGAGAGCGGCGAACACTGGCGTAGTTGGAGAACGAGCCGTTGTGCACCACGCACAGGTCCGGAGCAGGAGCGAAGGGGTGGGAGTGCAAAAGTGTGACCGCCGATTCGGTCGCCATCCTCGTGTGGGCGACGGCGAGGTAGCCCGGCCAGTGGGCGAGGCCGATCTGGCGACAGGTCTCCTCGGGGCGACCGATGTCCTTGACCACCACTGCTGCGGCGCCGGTGGCCACGACCCGTACCGCCGGCCAACGGTCAGCTACGAAGGCCTGCACCTCAGCGGCCAGCTGGGCCGAAGTCTCGATCAGTGCACCGTGCGGGAACGGCTGGACGGTGACGGCTGGTCCAAACCGCTCCCCAACCTCGGCCGACAGCGTCACCCAGGGCAGGCTCGAATCGCTCCCCACCGAGATCCTCACCGGCCGATCGGGACCATCGAGCGATAAGTGGTCGTCGCGGGCGCTGGAGCGGCTGTACACGGCGAGGCCCGACGAGTCCGGTCCCCGGTCGGCAAGAGCATCGATCATCGGCTCGAGCATCCCGCCCAGCGCCGGCTCGAGGGCAGGATCCTTGATCAGCAGACCGATCACGCCACACATACGGTTTGTCCTCTCACTCGCCTGCTCTGAGCAAAGGCCGCCGGGCGGGGTGGTCTGACTTCGCCGGCCGTCGTCGTAGAGCAACAGGCCATCGAATACACCACTGGCCCCAGCCCTCGATCTCGAAGTGTGACGCCGTCACGACGAGCCCACGCTGGGCCGCGCGTAGGTGACGGTGTAGGACGGGGCGGCCAACGGGTTGCGCAGCTGCGGATCGGGCAAAGGGCCCTCGTAGCGAGTCCGCATGGGGACCACGCCCGCCCAGATGGGCAAGCCATAGTCCTCTTCGTTGTCCTCGGGCCAGCCGGTCCTGACCTTGGCCGAGGCCTCGAGGATGGGTAGCCGCAACAGCATGGTGGCCCGCAATTCCTTCTCGGTGGGGACACGAGCGTCTGCTGTCCGGCCGGGGATCACGTGCTCAACCAGCGCCTCGAGACCACGGGCCTTCTCGTCGAGGTCGCAGACCTCCGTTGCACCGCCCAGGAGCACGACCGAGCGGTAGTTGATATCGGTGTTGTACGTCGACCGGGCGACGACCAGGCCGTCCACGATTGTCACCGTCATGCAGATCTCGACCCGGTCGGCCCGGGCGGTGCGGAACAATCTGCTGGCCGCCGATCCGTGCAGGTAGACGACATCGTCCTGTCGCCCGTAAGCCAACGGGATGACGACCGGGAACCCTTTGTCGGTCTGCAGGCCGACGTGGCAGACCAGGCCCTCGTCCAAGATGGCGTCGATGGTGGCCCGGTCGTAGGCGGCGCGATGGGCGTAGCGGTGGACAGTCGCTCGTTCCGACGACGGCTCTGTCCGTTCCGACGATGGTTCGCTCATTAGGAAACAGTGTTGCATGGAATGAAACCGCCCGGGTTTCCACCGTGTTAACGGACCGGCACACGGGAGCAGCACACCATCTGAACCGGACTCCGTCAGTTGTTAACGGTGAGGCAACACTTCGTAACCGTGCGGTAACCCACAATGGTTTCCTCTGGTGCAACGTTGTTGCAAGACGCTGTTGACCCAAACCGAGGAGAAGGGCGATGGATATGTCCTCCGTGTTGAGCTTGGCCCCATCGACCGGCTCCGGACGTTCCGCCCCGTCCAACCGCGATGACTTCGAGCGGGCCTTGGCCGAGGACGAGATCGAATTCCTCTTCGCCATGTTCGTGGACATGCACGGAAAGCCCTGCGCCAAGCTGGTCCCGGTCACGGCGCTGGACCAACTCCTGGCCGACGGCGCTGGGTTCGCCGGCTTCGCCGCCGGACCTATGGGCCAGACGCCGGCCTCGCCGGATCTGCTGGCCATGCCCGACCTGGCGTCCTACATGCCCGCCCCTTGGCGACCCGGCCTCGGCATCGTCCAGTGCGACCCGACGTGCGAGGGGGAGCTCTGGCCCTATGCCCCCCGGGTCATACTCCGGCGCACCCTCGATCGGTTGGCCGAGGCCGGCCTGTCGATGCGGGCTGGGGCCGAGGTCGAGTACTTCCTGATCCGTCAGGGACCCGACGGCCAGATCGAGGTGGCCGATGCACGGGACTCCTCGGCCATGCCCTGTTACGACGCCAGGGCGCTCACCCGCATGTACGACCACCTGACCTCGGTGGCCCGATTCCAGACCGAGCTGGGCTGGGCCAACTACGCCAGTGACCACGAGGACGGCAACGGTCAGTTCGAGCAGAACTTCCGCTATGCCGAGCCGATGGTCACGGCCGACCGGATCGTGGTTTTCCGGTACATGGTTCACTGCCTGGCCGCCGACGCCGGCATGCTCGCCACATTCATGCCCAAGCCCTTCCAGCACCTGACCGGGAACGGCATGCACATGCACACCAGCTTGTGGGACCCCGACGGGACCACCGAGTTGTGCCTCGAGCCCAACGACCCCCGGGGCCTCGGCCTTTCGGAACTGGCATACCACTACATCGGCGGGCTGTTGGCCCACGCGCCGGCACTGACCGCTCTGGCCTGCCCGACGGTCAACTCCTACAAACGATTGGGTGCGGGAGCACCCAATTCTGGCGCCGCCTGGTCACCGGCCTATGCCACCTACGGAGGCAACGACCGGACCCAGATGCTCCGGGTGCCCGAACCGGGCCGGGTGGAGAACCGGTGCATCGACGGTGCGGCCAACCCCTATCTGGCCCTGACCGCCCAGATCGCGGCGGGGCTGGATGGAATCGCCCGACAGCTCGATCCCGGTGAGCCCTGCGGCTCCAACCTGTTGGCCATCGACAAGGAAGTCGCTGCCGAACGAGGACTGCGAATGCTCCCGACCACCCTCCCTGAGGCGCTCGACAATCTCGAGGGCGATGTCGTCCTCCGCGATGCGCTGGGCAAGACCCCCCAAGGCGACTACGTCGACTACTTCATCGACGTCAAGCGGGCCGAGTTCCGCGCCTATCACGCCCAGGTGTCGCCGTGGGAGATCGATCGCTACCTGAGCCTGTTCTGACCCCGAGCCCGTTCTGACCCGAGCCCGTTCTGACCCCGAGCCTGTTCTGACCCCGAGCCCGTTCTGACCCGAGCCCCTTCTGACCTGCCGCACTGAAGCTAGGGCGCTCCCAACGTCCGCTTAGCCAAGGAGCACGTTATGAGCACAGAGACCACGGGCACCACACCCGAGATCGAGACCTCCCTTCACCGGGGGACCAACTGGTGGGGCGCCTTCGTCATCGGGCTGGCCGGCACCATCTTGGTCACCGGAATCGTGCCCTTCGCCGTGTCCTCGATGGGAGCGGCAGCCATCCCGGCCATCGCCTTGGTTGTGGTGCTGGGCATGTTCTTGTGCCTGTGCATGGCCGAGATGGCGGCGATGCTGCCTCACCGCACGGGCGGGCTCCCCTCGTTCGCCTACGACGCCTTCAAGCCCTTGGGCCACGGGGTGGCTCGTCACATCGGCGGGGTTTCGGGCTGGGGCTACTGGCTGGGCTGGTTCCCGGTTGCGCCCATCAACATGCTCTTGGCCGCCGGCTACATCGCCGTGCTCTTCCACGTGCCGCTCGGTCGTTCGGTCCTTCCCCTCGGTAGCGTGGGCACGCCGGTCACCATCGGGGTCCTGATCATCACCGTCATCGGGCTGGTGGCGCTGTACGTCCCCTGCTACCTGGGCATCCGCCTCGGCGCCGTCTTCGCCACCGTTCTCGGAATCGTCTCCATGGTGCCGCTGACCCTGTTGGTCATCCTGCCCGCCTTCAAGCCGAGCACCTTCCACTGGTCGAATGTATCGGGCTTCCACTTCGCCGATCCGAAAACAGCCAGCCTCACGTTCTTCATGGCATGGATCTTCGTGATCTCCTGGAACGCGCTGGCCATGGAAGCGGCGGCCTGTTACGTGGGTGAGTGCCGCGATCCTGGTCGGGACGCCAAGATCGCCCTCACCGCCGAGGGGGCCTATGGCGTGTTCATCTACATCGCCACCGCCGTCGTCTTCGTGGCTGTCCTCGGCGCCTCGTTGAAGACGGCCGACCCACTGACCTTGTACACCAGTTTCTGCGACCACATCTTCGGCAACTCGCAATGGGTCAAGTACGTGATCGGCATTCCGCTGGTGTTCGCTCTACTGCTCTCCGTCCTCAACGCCATCATGGGAGTGGGGAGATCGCTGTTCCAGGCCTCAGAGGACGCGCTGTTGCCCCGGTGGTTCATGCACAAGAACCGCCATCACGTCCCCGACCGGGCCATGGCCTTCAACGTGGTCTGCGCCATCGTCGTCGCCCTGTTCGGTTCTCCGGTGCGGATCTACATCTTCTCCAACGTTGGCTACCTGGTGGCCGTCATCCCGGCATTGGTCGGGTACTTCGTGATGCGGCAGTATCAAAAGGAGCGGATAAGCCCCTTCCGCCTGCCCGGAGCCTTCCGGTGGGTGGCCCTGCTGGTGGCGGCGTTCCTCGCCTTCACCTTCGTCCTCGGCGGGTGGAACTCGCCGGAGATCGTGGTCGGCCCGGGCACGTCGCACTTCCTCTTCATCCTGGGTGGGATCATCGTGCTGGCCTACGTACCCCTCTACTGGTGGCGAAAGCTGAGCGACCGACGTCTGGGATCTGCCTTGGCTGCCACCATGCACGAGCCCATCGCCTCGCCAGGTGCCGCCGCCATCGACTTCGACGATCCCGCCCCCACCGGTCCGGTCCCGGTGAGCAGTGAAATGGGCGACACGGTGGAGGCGCCGTGACCACCGTGAGCGCCGCCCCTGCAGGCAACAGTTCGCCCGACGTGACCGTTCCCGGCGCGGCCGACTTCGCCAACGACTCGAGGGCGCGCCGTACCGGCTTCTCTCGCATCTTCAGGAGAAAGGGACGGTTCGATCCACAACCGTCGCAATCGTCGGTCGTCCTGCTCGCCTCTCACGGCGGACCGTTCCCCAAGACCGCCATCCAAGAGGCCGTACAGCTGAGCGGCGGCGGGGCGGTGGCGGTCATCACCATCGCACGGATCTACGGATCGGCCTACGGGCTCCCCAACCCCGGCCTGCTGCCGACGACCAAGGAGATGGACGTCCAGCGGGCGCAGGTCGAGCGAGCGATCAAGTCCATTGAGCGAACCGGGCACGAAGCCTGGGGGCAGGTGGCGGTGTCCCGGAAGCCGGGCAAGACCATCGCCCGGGCCGCTGAGGCGCGAGGGGTGCGCTACGTGCTCGTGTGCGCGCCTCCGTCGCCCCGGTGGCGCCAGGTCATCGAAGGAGACCCGGTCAAAGACATTCGACGCCGGGTGGGGACCGAGATCACCGTGCAGCTCGCCACCTGATCGCCAGCCCTAAACCGATACAACCCACTCCGTCCAACGAGAATCCAAGGAGAAGATGCCATGGCCGTCTACATGAGCATGCAGCGTGTGCGCTTCTCGAGTCCTGATTCCTACGAGAAGTTCCAGGTGGTGTTCGGGAATGTCCGCCATCACCTCATGTCCAAACCGGGGTTCCTCCATCTCACCTGGTGGACCCACCCCGACGAGCCCAACTGGTTCAACGAGGTGAGCCTATGGGCCAGCAAGGATGCGCTCAACGATTGGCACATGGACACCTACCACAAGCACGCCAAGGAGTGGGCGGCGAACGGCGCCATCATGGAAGACATCATCACCAACTTCGAGCTGGTGAGCACCCGGCTGCTTCGCATCTGCCCGGCGTGCG
>JAUTXB010000139.1 GCA_030838245.1 Acidimicrobiaceae bacterium | reverse complement strand
CGCCTATGCCGGTGGGCGCCACCAGCGTCGGATCGACGAGATCTCCGCCTACGAGGCCACCCAGGCAGCCAAACAGGCAAACAGCCGCCCCACTGACCAGCCAGTCGCCCCATAGGCCGCAGAGACGTAGCGAAAGAATAGAAAGGCAGCGAACGACCCCATGAGCCCCACCTATGCCCCAACGCCGTTCGACGGATGGCTCGGTGACGACCCTGAGGTATCCCGTCTGCTCGACGAGGAGATGGATCGCCAGTCGACGACGCTCCAGCTGATCGCGTCGGAGAACTTCACGTCTCCGGCGGTGCTGGCCGCGTCGGGGTCGGTCCTCACCAACAAGTACGCCGAGGGCTACCCCGGCCGGCGGTACTACGGAGGGAACCAGGTCATTGATGAGGTGGAGAGCCTGGCCCGGGACCGGGCCACGGCCCTCTTCGGTGCCGAGCACGCCAATGTCCAACCCCACGCCGGTGCCAACGCCAACCTGGCCGTGTACCAGGCATTGCTTGAGCCGGGCGACACTATTTTGGCCATGCGCCTCGATCACGGCGGCCATCTCACCCACGGGTCTCCGGCCAGCATCACTTCCAAGATCTGGCGGTTCGTGTCCTACGGGGTCTCGTCGGCCAGCTCGGATCCGGACAAGCCGGGCGAGATCATCGACTTCGACCAGGTGTCCGATGTGGCTCGACGGGAGCGCCCAAAGCTGATCGTGGCCGGGTCCACGGCGTACTCCCGGATCATCGATCCGCTCCCGTTCCGCGAGATCGCCGATTCCGTGGGCGCGCTGTTCATGTTCGACGCCGCCCATCCGGCCGGGCTCATCGCCGGCGGGGTCCATCCCTCACCGGTGGGCGTGGCCGATGTGGTGACCCTCACCACCCACAAGACGCTGCGGGGCCCCCGAGGCGGAGCGATCCTTACCAACGCCGACCTCGCCAAGGCCATCGACAGCGCCGTGTTCCCCGGACTGCAGGGAGGTCCACTGGAGCACGTGATCGCGGCCAAGGCGGTGGCCTTCGCCGAGGCGGCGCGGCCGGAGTTCGCCGCCTATGCCAGCCAGGTCGTGGCCAATGCCGGCGCCCTCGGCAGCTCCCTGACCGACATCGGGTTCCGTCTGGTGTCCGGTGGAACCGAGAACCATCAAGTGCTGGTCGACCTCCGAGCCTTCGACCCCGAGCTCACCGGAAAGGTGGCGCAAGAGGTGCTCGACCGGGCCGGGATCACCTGCAACCGCAATACGATCCCCGACGATCCTCGTTCCCCGTTCATCACCTCGGGTCTCCGGCTCGGGTCAGCCGCCCAGACCACTGCGGGCATGGGAGTGGACGAGATGGGCGCGGTGGGCGGCCTGATCGGCCGGGCCCTGTCCAATCGGGACGACGAAGCCACCCTGACCTCGGTGCGCGACGAGGTGCGTGCCCTGTGCGCGGCGTTCCCGCCGTACCCGACCCTGGCCAGGACGTGATCGGGGGGCTCCTCCGGTGATTGCCGGCGTACCACTCAACTGGTACGGGCTGGTGTTCGCGATAGCCGTCCTGGTCTCGTTCCTGGCTACCTTTCCCGTCCGTCGGGTGGCCACCCAGATCGGGTATGTGGCTCAGCCCGACGATCGCAAGGTCCACCAGCGGGTCACGCCCCAGGCCGGCGGGGTGGCCATGTTCGTGGCTCTGTTGGTCGCGTTCTCGGTCGCCGCCCTGATCCCCAAGCTTCGTTCGGAGTTCCAAGGCTCATCGGAGCCCTTGGGCTTGATACTCGGGGCGACGGCGATCTTCGTGGTCGGTGTCATCGACGACATCCGGGACATGTCGGCGCCGGCCAAGATGGCCGGGCAGGTTCTGGCCGCCACCATCTTGTACTTCTTGGGCGTCGATTGGTTCCAGTTCAAGGTGCCGCTCGCCGGGTTCGTCGTGCTCTCCCCGGATGTGACGCCGTTGCTGACCGCCCTGTGGGTCATCGGTATCACCAACGCGGTGAACCTCATCGACGGTCTGGACGGGCTGGCCGCGGGGGTGGTGGCCATCGCCTCGGGCGCGCTGGCCGTCTACGGGTTCCATCTTCAGGGACTGGGCAACCTGTCGACGGACAACATCGGCCCCCTGATCGCGGTGATCACCTGTGGAATCTGCATCGGATTTCTGCCCCACAACTTCCATCCGGCCAAGATCTTCATGGGAGACGCCGGGGCCTTGCTCCTCGGCCTGTTGATGGCCGCCTCGACCATGCTCATCGGGGGTCGGTCCGCAGGGCTCATCGGTGGGGGTTCGTCCGGGGCGGCCAGGAGCGGTCAGACCTACTTCTTCTTCGCCCCGCTGTTCATTCCCTTCTTCATCCTCGGCGTGCCACTTTTCGACATGGCGTTCGCCTTCGTCCGCCGGACGGCCAACCGGACCGGCTTTGCCACCCCGGACAAGAACCACCTGCACCACCGGTTGTTGCGCCTGGGCCACGGCCATCGCCGCAGCGTGCTCATCTTGTGGGCGTGGACGGCCTTGCTGTCCGGCTTCATCCTCTTCCCTCTGTACGTGTCGAGTGTCAACGCCATCATCCCCTTCGGGGCCGCGGCCCTCGGGGTCATCCTCTACACGCTGTTCCACCCGAGCCTCCGCCGACAGTCCGATGATCCCGATCCCCCGGCTGGGGGCGTTCCGCCCGACAAAGGCCCTGGCCGGAAGCATTCTCACCGCCAGGCACCCGTTCCCCGGCTGACTCGGGCCGCAGTCGGAAACGGCTCTTCGGAGCCCCAGCCCGCCGATCGACCTGCGACGGAGCCGGCCGGTCGCCCCGGATCGGTGACCGGCCGGTAAACGCACAGTGTCCTCGTTTTGCCGGAATGGCCCTCCGGGTGCGATGATGTCGCACGTGATGTTCTCCCATCTCGCCGGATTCCGGGGCGGTATTGGTGCCTCTGGAACCATTGGCGACGGCGCCCGACGCGCTGCGTGACTCCGGGATATTCGGTTGAAGCACCTTCTT
The DNA here is from genome assembly GCA_030838245.1 of Acidimicrobiaceae bacterium. The sequence goes on along the minus strand of JAUTXB010000139.1, from coordinate 21 downwards.
CTCACATCTACTGACGCGGCA
>JAUTXB010000111.1 GCA_030838245.1 Acidimicrobiaceae bacterium | reverse complement strand
ACGGCTGGCATGACGGGTGCTGGTCCTGGCGGCCGAGAGCCGGCGTGAGCGACCGGCCAGCTTCCGGGCCGCTCACCGGGGCCGCCGTGGTGGTCACCCGTACCCGGGCCCAGGCCTCGTCGTTGGTGGAGCGCTTGGGGAGCGAAGGGGCGACGGTGGTGGAGCTCCCGGTGATCGCGATCGAGGATCCGCCTGACGGAGGTTGCGCCCTTGAGGCCGCGGCGGGCCGGACCGTGGACGGCGACTACGACTGGGTGGTGCTTACCTCCCCCAACGCAGCCTCCCGGTTCCTGGCTGCGCTGGGCGGCCGAGCCGTTCTCGAGTCCACCCGATGGGCCGTCATCGGGCCGGGCACGGCGGGAACGATGACCGGCGGGGGGTACCCACCCGACCTGGTCGCCGCCACTTCGGTGGCCGAGGCGCTGGCCGACGAGCTCCCCGACCCTTCGGCCTTGACCGGCCGGGGAGCAACGGGACGGGTCCTGTTCCCCCGGGCCGAGTCGGTGCGCGGCGTGCTCGCCGCCGGCCTCCGGGCCAAGGGATGGGTGGTTGACGAGGTCGTCGCCTACCGGACGGTGGCGGGTACGCCCGACCCCGCCGCGCTGTCGGCAGCCGCCCGCGCCGACGCGGTGGCCTTCACGTCGTCGTCGACGGTGGAACGCACCGTCGCCTTGCTCGGGCTCGACCAGGTCCCGCCTGTGGTGGCCAGCATCGGGCCGGTGACCTCGGCCTCGGTCGTCGCGGCGGGGCTGTCGGTCACGGTGGAGGCGACCGAGCACACGATTGACGGCCTGGTGGCCGCGCTGGTGACTGCCCTCGGCGGGCCAGGCAAGACCGGTGACTGATCTGGTGCCTGATCTGGTGCCTGATCTGGTGCCTGTGAGGCCAGGAACCGGATCCGCCGTCCTGCCGTAGGCTTTGTATTCGTGTCGCCCCCCGTTCCGAGCAACCCCACACCGGGCACCCCGCTGTCGGTCTTCCCGGCCCGGCGCATGCGTCGGCTCCGGAGGACCCCGGCCTTGCGGAGACTGGTGGCCGAGACGCGGCTGTCGGTTGACGACCTGGTCGCCCCCCTGTTCGTGGCCGATGGGTTGCTCGAGCCACATCCCATCGCCTCCCTTCCCGGTGTGGTGCAGCACACGGTCGAGACCCTGGCCACCGAGGCGAAGCGGCTCGCCGCCCTGGGTGTGCCCGGGCTCATCCTCTTCGGGCTGCCCCGGCCCGAGGACAAGGACGCGGTGGGGTCGCAGGCTTTCGACCCGGACGGGATCGTGCAGCGGGGACTGACCGCGGTACGAGAAGCGGTGGGTGACACCGTTGTGCTGATCGCCGACTGCTGTCTCGACGAGTTCACCGACCATGGTCACTGCGGGATCGTCGACCCGATCACCGGGGACGTCGACAACGACGCCACTCTGCCCCTCTATGCCCAGACGGCTGTCTCCCAGGCCGCGGCCGGCGCCGACGTGATCGCCCCCAGCGGCATGATGGATGGCCAGGTGGCCGCCATCCGCGCCGCCCTCGACGGCGACGGTCGGGACGACACGGCCATCCTCGCCTATGCGGCCAAGTACGCCTCGGCCCTCTACGGCCCCTTCCGCGAGGCGGTCGACGTGACCATCGCCGGTGGCGGCAACCGCCGGGGGTACCAGCAGGACCCCCGCAACCGCCGGGAGGCCATCGCCGAAGTGGCTCTGGACGTCGCCGAGGGGGCTGACATGGTCATGGTGAAGCCGGCACTCACCTACCTCGACGTCATCGCCGACGTGGCTTTCGCCGTCGACGTGCCGGTGGGGGCGTACCACGTCAGCGGGGAGTACGCCATGATCCAGGCCGCGGCCGAGCGGGGGTGGATCGACGGCCCGGCCGTCGCCCTCGAGCAGGTGACGGCGGTCAAGCGGGCGGGAGCGGACATCATCCTGACCTACTTCGCCGGTGATCTGGCCGAGGTCCTGGGTGGCTGACAACACGCGCTCGGCCGAGCTCTTCGATCGGGCCCTCGCTGTCATCCCCGGTGGCGTGAACTCTCCGGTGCGGTCGTTCCGATCAGTCGGTGGCCACCCCTACTTCGTGGCCCGGGGCGAGGGGGCGTCGGTCTGGGACGCCGACGGGAACCGCTACCTCGACTTCGTGCAGTCCTACGGGGCGTCGCTGCTCGGGCATGCCCATCCGGCCGTGATCGCCGCCATCACCGACGCCGCCGCTCTGGGCACCACCTACGGGGCCCCGACCGAGGGTGAGGTGCTCCTGGCCGAGGCGATCTGTGCCCGGGTGCCTGGGTGCGACCAGGTCCGCCTGGTGTCGTCGGGCACCGAGGCGGCCATGAGCGCCATCCGAGTGGCCCGGGGCTTCACCGGCCGGTCCCGCATCGTGAAGTTTGCCGGGTGCTACCACGGCCACTCCGACGGCCTGCTGGCCGGCGGGGGCAGCGGTGTGGCCACCCTCGGGCTTCCCGACTCGGCCGGCGTCCCGGCGGGAGCCGTGGGTGAGACCGTGGTGGCGCCGTACAACGTCGTTCCCGACCTGGGTGATGACGTGGCCTGCGTCATCGTCGAACCGGTGGCGGCCAACATGGGACTGGTCCCTCCGGCGCCGGGCTTCCTCGAGGGCCTGCGGTCGGCCTGCGACGGGGCCGGCGCCCTGTTGATCTTCGACGAGGTGATCACTGGTTTCCGTCTGGGCCCTGGCGGCGCCACTGCGTTGTCGGGAGTCCAGCCCGACCTGTGGTGTTTCGGCAAGGTGATCGGCGGCGGTCTCCCCGTTGGGGCATTTGGCGGCCGGCGTGACGTCCTGTCGGTGTTGGCGCCAGGCGGTCCCGTCTACCAAGCGGGCACCCTGTCGGGGAATCCGCTCGCCACCGCGGCCGGCCTGACCGTCCTGACGCTGATGGACCCGCCGGCCTACTCGTCGCTGTCGGGTCGGGTGACGGAGTTCGGGGCCTCGCTGGCCAAGGTCCTCACCGCGGCCATGGCCGGGAGCGGGTTCTCGGCCCAGGTTCCCGTGGTCGGCCCACTGGTGGGTCTGTTCTTCGTGGCCGATGGCGAGGGACCGGTGACTGACTACGACGGTGCGGTGCGGTCGGCGGCGACGGGTATCTACGCTCCGTTCTTCCGCTCCATGCTCGATCGAGGGATCGCCCTGGCCCCCGGGCCCTACGAGGTGGCGTTCCCCTCGATGGCCCACGGACCCGACGAGCTGGCCTGGGCCGTCGACGTGGCCGGGCAGGCGGTTGCCGAGGTGCTCGACTCGCTGGCCTGAGCGCCGGCCGGCGTACCGGGGCGGGATCTGGGCCCGGTCTTTGGTGTGGCACCATCGGGTGTGCTCACATCGCAGGTCTGCACGTACGAATCGATCCACTCGCCCGCACTGCTCCGTTGGTCGGCCCGACTGCGGCCGATGTGGGACCCGGACGGAACCGAGACTCGAGAAGTCTTCGACCACCGCAAGATGTGGGAATGGCTGTTCATCTGCGAGGCGCTGCGAGAAGCGGGCATGCTGCACACCGGCCGGAGGGGGCTCGGCTTCGGTGTGGGCCGTGAGGCGCTGGTGTCCCTGTTCGCCGGCATGGGCTGCACCCTGGTGGCCACCGATCTCGGAGCCGAACAGGCTCGGGAAGCGGGCTGGACCGACACCGGTGTGGAGTTTGCCGGAGGGCTCGCCGGCCTGAATGAGTACGGGTTCTGCCCCCCTGAGGAATTCTGGCAGCGTGTCGCGTACCGCGACCTGGACATGAACCACATCCCCGACGACCTGCGTGATTTCGACTTCACCTGGTCCTCATGCGCCTTCGAGCACCTGGGCTCCCTGGCCGCCGGCCTCGACTTCGTCGTCGCCCAGATGGAGTGCCTGAGACCGGGCGGACTTGCCGTCCACACCACTGAGCTGAATGTGTCCTCTGACACCGACACGATCGCCGAGGGCGGAACGGTGCTCTACCGCCGGCGGGACGTCGAGGACCTGGTCAGGCGGCTCCGGGCCGATGGTCACCGGATCGCCTACGACCTGTCGGAGGGCAGCCAGCCGGCCGACCGGCACGTCGATGTCCCCCCGTTCACCAACACCCATCTGCGCACCGAACTTGGGGAGTACGTTACGACGTCATTTGCCCTGGTCATCCAAAAGCACGGCGGTGGAGGGGCATGGCGCTCCCGAGCCAAACGCCTGCTGGCACGACAACCCTGAGGCGCTCGGATGCACGACAATGGTGCGGTGAGGGCGGAGCGATGGCCGTGAGTGGACGATGACGGAGCCCGGGCACCAAGGGGCGCATCCGTCGTCGGACCCGATGGAGTCGACCAGTGGCTTTCGTCTGGACGGCGTGTCCCTCATCGGCGATCCGCGCCAGGCACCAGAGACTGTCGACGGGTTGACCCTGTTGTTCGATGCCGTCGGTTTCGTCATCGTCGGACCCGCGCCCGGTGCCTCACGCCGCGTCGAGTGGTCGGCGCTGGCCGGTGTCGTGGTGGGCCTGGTGGTATCGGGGACCGACGGTGGCATCGCCACCCCGCTCGATGTCACCTCGGCAGGCAGGACGGTCCGGTTCCTGCTCCCGGCCGGCCGGGTCTCCCAAGTGCAGGTCTCGTTGCTCGAGCGCCGGCTCCTCCAGTGGAGGGGTCCGGAGGGTCGAGGTGGCGGACCGGCCTGGGACACGACAGCGCCGGGACCGTGGCCTTTGCCTGGCTCGTGGGCACAGCCGGCCGGCGGAACAGCCGGACCAGGTCCAGGATCGTGGCCACCACCGACTGGACGACCGGCACGGTCATACGGCTATCCCACGATGGGCCCCGTCCACTCGGGCTGGGCGATTCAGCCGATCGACCATCTTGCCGAGCACTCCCGCCGGCGCCGGCGCAAGTTCGTGGGCATGTCGCTCTCGATGCTGCTCGTCCTGGTCGGCGTCGGCATCTGGGTCGGTCTGGCCACCACCGACCAGTCGTCGAGATCGACCACCTCGAACACCCGGCCGTCGCCTGATCAACAGCTCGCTCAGAACACCATGCTGGCGCAGACCGACCTCCCCTCGGGGTGGCAGGTCTCGCCGGGGGGAGCGGGTGGGACCAGCGCGGCCGACCAGAAGGCCGAGCGTCAGATCGCCATCGCGTTCCAAAAGTGCATGGGCGTCACCGCCGAGCAGGCTACGACCGCCCTCGGCGGGCAGAGCAAGGACCAGACGGCCCAGGCCCAGTCGCCGATCTACGTCGGACCGACGCCTGGCTCCGCCGGCGCGGCCACCGAGCTCCAGTCCACGTCAGCAGTGGTCCGGACGCACGCCGACGAGACGAGCGACTATGCCGTCTACGCCAATCCGCGCTTCCCACAGTGCAACGCGGTGGCGGGCGCTGCCTCGGCCCAGATCGGCGTGAACGACGGCAGCGGGGGTCACGATAAACCGGGACCGGCGGAGGGTCACGTGGTCGCCATTTCGCCGTTTCCTGGTGAACAGCTCCTCGAGGTCGAGTCGACGTTCACACTGAATTCGGGTGGCCAGCCCATCGTGGTCCAGGACTATCAGATCTTGGTGGCGAGCGATCGGGTCGAGGCGTCATTGGGCGCGTTCGCCGTCGGGACCGTCTTCCCGACAGACGTGCTGTCCGCCTCTGCCTCCACACTCGAGCACCGGGTCGCCTCGGTAGGACCAGGAAAGGGCTCGGCATGAGCACGGAAGAACCGACGCTCCCACCCGAGGGCATGCTGCTCACCGGCGTGGATCTGGGCGGCGACTACGAACGCGGCACGGCCACCGTCCATGACCTGAGCCTGTTGTTCACTGTCGACGGCATCACCGTGCAGGGTCCTGAGCCCGGTGCCGAGCGCCTGATGGCGTGGTCCGGCCTCTCTTCAGCCTCGTGCCGGGCCCGGGCGCGTCAGGGGGACGGGACTACGGCCATGGTGCTGATCCTGCAGTCCGGATCGCAGACGGTCCGCTTCTTTCTGCCTGCCGACAAGGTGACGGCCGGGCAGGCCGCCTATCTCGACCAGGCACTCCCGGTCTGGTTGGCGCGCTACGGCGGTGCCCCGGTTGGCGCCAACGCGTCCGGTCCTTCGGGTACCGACGACCAGGTGCGAGCCACGGCTCCCTCGGGCCCGGCAACTCCCCCGACACCGCCAATTCCCCCGACGGCGCCCGCTCCGCCGACCGCGCCAGCACCGCCGATTCCCCCGACTGCGCCTGTCCCCCCAACCGCGCCCGCCCCTCCGATGCAACCGATCGACCCCGGGACACCACCGACGAATCCCCGGCGGTTCATCCGGCGACGCACCTTGTTCGTGGCCATCGGCACCCTGGTGGCGGTGCTCATTGCCGCCGGCGTGTACTTCGCCACCAATGATTCGGGTACCGCGGCCGTTTCCCCCACCACGACGCCCAGCACGGCGCCGCCATCGCCCGATCAGCAGTTGGTCAACACCGTCAACCTCCGCCTGTCCGACCTGCCCTCGGGCTTTGCAAGGGTGCCGCCGATCGGTTCCAACCTCACGCCGGCTCAGAGGCAGTCACAGACCCGAGCGGTGAACCAGTTCGCCGACTGCCTCGGCATGCCCCACGCGTTC
>JAUTXB010000106.1 GCA_030838245.1 Acidimicrobiaceae bacterium | reverse complement strand
ATCTCCGGCGTGCGGCTCACGGCCCGTTGGTACTCGCCCGTCTCCTGCCCGTAGGCGGCGGTGGCATGGAAGTAGTCGGCATATCGCTCCCAGCCCTGAGGCGGGAGGTCGAGCATTCGCATGGTCCACAGCGCGGGAACCGGATTGGTGAAATCGTGGACCATGTCCATTCGCCCGTCGGCGATCTTCTGGTCCAAGAACCACGAGGCGGCTCGTTCCAAGAACGGCCGGTCCGTGGCGACGGCCGGCGGGAGCATGAACGGGTTGATGGCCCGCCGAAGGGCGGCGTGGCGATCGCCTTCGGCCTCGGCGATCCCGATGGGCGGCATCCCTTCGCCTCGGGGAATGCCCATGATCCCGATGTACTGCACGCCGTCGGAGGTGCTCTCCTCGAAGCGAGGGGTGAACGTCTCGCTGTCGCGAGAGACCGCCGTCACCTCGTCGTAGCCGGATACGAACCAGAACCCGCCGTAGTGGCGGTTCCACACCACCGGACACTGTTGGCGCAGCTCGGCATTGTGGCTGTGGCGCTCGGCCAGCCAGGCCAGCGACTGATGGTCGAAGTCTGACTCAGCGCGGGTGCTTGTCATGCCACAGCTCCTCTCGGTCACCGCGGGCGTGCCGCGGCCTGATATTACGGCCGTATCTCCGTCGCGTCGTCGACCCGATCCTCGTGTGCTCCCAGGTCGATCAGCTCAACCGCCACGCCGTTCGGGTCGTGGACCACCGCCATCTGCACGGTGTCGTCGAGCGAGATCCGGCTGGGCGTTCCCCCCAGGCCCAACGATTCGAGCCGGCCCAGCGTGGGCTCGATGGCCACGTAGACCGACACGAGAAAGAACCCCACCGCCGGTCCTTGTGACGGCGCCCCGGCATCCCCGATCCCTCCGGCAAAGTCGACCAGCTCGATGATCCCGGCGTCGCTGGCGGCGGGGTCGCCGAGGAACACGGACCGGAGGCGGGGCTGGCGAGCACCAAAGAGGGTGGGCCAGTCGCCGGCGAAAGTCTCGTCCATCTGCTCGACGAAGCCGAGCCCGTCCCGCCAGAAGACCACGCTGGTCTCGATATCCCGCGTGCAGATGGCGGTGTGATGGATCTTCATGGTCCCCCTGGCCCGAAGCAATTTCAATCTGTAAGCTTAGGCTACCAGTACAACATCGGTCGGAACATCGGTAGGAGAATTGTGCGCTCAGTCCCCCCGGCCATGGCCTCGAAGCTGATGAAGGCGGCCGAGCTCTTTGCCGATCGCGGCCTCGACGCGACCAAGACCGACGACATTGCCGCCGCCACCGGCATTCCCAAGGCGACCATCTACTACTACTTCGAGGGGAAGGAGCAGGTGCTCTCGTTCATCTTCGGCGTGGTGCTCGACGCCGTCCGAGAAGCGGTGGCGGCGGGAGTGGGGAGTCCCGGCCGGGCCGACCAGCGCCTGCATCAGGTAATCCGTTACCACCTGCACGTGTTCGCCGACTACCCCGAGGCGAGCACCGCACTGCACTTCGATCTCGGCCGAGCGGCCCGATTGCCAGAGATCGCCGCCAATTCCAACGCCGCGTTCATCGAGCCGGTGGCCGCCCTGTTGGTCGAGGGACTCGATGACGGGAGTTTCCGGGCGGTCGGCGATCCCCGGCTCACGGCCGTGGCCATCTTGGGGGCGATCAGCACTGCCGCCATCCACGTCATCGCCCTCGAGCCCGGTCGGCCGGTGGGGGAGCTGGTCGACGTCATAGCCCCTCTGGTCCTCGACGGGCTGCGGCTCGAGGTTGTCCGGTGAGCCCGTCCGATCAGGCCGGGGCGGCCCTGGTCGTCGGGGGCGGGTCCGGCATCGGCTCATCGGTCGCAGAGCGACTACGGGGGCAAGGTGCTCGAGTGGTCGTGTGGGACATCGCCGGGGAGCCCGATGTCCGGTGCGATGTTCGGGACCCCGCCGCGGTCGATGCGGCCCTCGAGGAGACCGTCGAGTTGGTCGGGGTGCCTGAATCGGTCACCGTCACCGCCGGAGTTGGGCAGGGAGGCATGCTGGTCGACGAGCCCGTCGAGGCGTGGGACCGGACCATGGAGATCAATGCCCGTGGCCCGTGGTTGGTCCTTCGGGCGCTGGCCAGGGCCATGATCGACTCCCAGACGCAGGGTTCGATGGTGGCCACCTCGAGTGTGAGTGCCCATCTCGTCGACCGGGGCATGGGCCTGTACTGCGCCTCGAAAGCGGCGTTGAGCATGATCGTGCAAGTAGCTGCGTTCGAGTGGGCCCGGTATGGCATCCGGGTGAACGCCGTCGGCCCCGGTGTGACCCAGACCCCGATGTTGGGTCGGGCTCCCGTCGACTCAGGTTGGTTGGCCGGCGTTCGGGACCGGACGCCGCTCGGCCGCCTGGGACAGTCGGGCGACATCGCCCAGACCATCCTGTCCCTCCACGAGATGGAGTGGGTCACCGGACAGATCATCGACTGTGATGGCGGACTGTCGCTCTACAGCCCGATCGACGCGTTCAGCGAGTCCGTCCCGCCAAAGAAGCCTGACTGACTGGATTGTTCATTGTTCGAACCAGATCGGGCTCGGGCGGTCAGTCGGTCTCGCGTCCGGTGCGCAACGCCGTGGCCAGACGGGCCCTGTCGGTCGTGGAAGGTTCGGTCTCCCGCATGAAGGCGGCCACGGTCCGGGCGAACTGGACCGGCTCCTCGACGTGGGGGAAGTGCCCGACGCCCTCCATGATCACCAGCTGGCTCTGGGGCATCGCCTCATGGGCGGCATGGGCATGAGCGACGGGGATGATGCGATCCTGGTTGCCCCACACGATGAGAGTGGGCATCTCGGCGGTGAGGTAGAGCCGGTCGACCGCGCTGACCGACTGCCCACCGGGGTCGATGACAGCCCGCACGGTACGGATGAAGGCCTGTCGGTTCTCGGCGTCGGTCAGGGACGCGTAGGCCCGCCACGACTCTGAAGCACGGCCGGACCGAATCCCCCGGTCGTGTAGGAACCGGGCCACGGTGTCGCCCCAGTCTTTGGCAAAACGCGGGAACAGCACCGGCATAACCAGCTCGGCTCCGGGAAGGGCCAGAGCCCGGAGCATCCACGAGACCTCGCGCCCCAGGCCACCGCTGTCCACCAGTACCAGGCGATCGCAGGCCTCGGGGTACTGGTAGGCGAACTGCATGGCGATGCCACCGCCGAGCGATTGGCCGATAATCGTGGCCCGATCGATGTCGAGCACGGCCAACAAGTCCCGCAACACGCTTGCGTAGGAGCCGAGGGAGTAGTCACCCGGGGCTTTGTCCGACTGGCCGTGTCCGGGGAGGTCCGGTGCTACCACGTCGAAGTTGTCGGCCAGGAGGGGGAGGGCTGCCGTCCACGTGTCGGAGCTGCCGGCCATGCCGTGGATCAAGAGGACGGCCGGACCCTCGCCGCGCCTGCGATAGGCGATGCGCTGGCCGTGCAGGCGCACGTGGTCGAGCGAGTCGGAAGTCACCGTCCCAGTATGGCCGTCGGAAGGCCGTGCCGGCACCGGCTCGCCCGGGCCGTGACCGGGCTACTTGGGCGCGAAGCGCTGACCGGCGTCGAGGCGGATGGTCGAGCCGTTGAGCATGGGGTTCTCCACGATGGCCACGGCCAAGCGGGCGTACTCCTCGGGCCGGCCCATGCGCTTGGGGAACGCGGCGTCCTTGGTCAGGACCTCGGCGAACTCGTCGGGGATGCCCTTGGTGATACCCGTGCTGAAGAGGCTCGGTGCGATGGCCACCACCCGGATCCCGAGGCTGCCGAGATCGCGGGCCATGGTCAGGGCCATGCCGGCGATGCCAGCCTTGGCCGCGGTATAGGCCACCTGGCCGATCTGGCCCTCGAAGGCGGCGATGGAGGACGTGTTGATGATGATGCCGCGTTCGCCGTCCTCGGGCTCGTTGGTGGACATGGCCGAGGCCTGGAGCCGGTTCAGGTTGAAGGTGGCAATGAGGTTGAGCTCGATGACCTGACGGAACTCGGCCATGGGATGGGGCCCGTTCTTGCCCAGCGTGCGGGCGGCCACGCCGCCTCCGGCCGTGTTCACGGCGATGTGCAGGCCCCCCAGTTGGCCGGTGGCCTCGGCGAGGACGGCCTCGACGGCCTCCTCGTCGGTGACATCGACAGGATGGAAGGAGCCGTCGAGGTCCTTGGCCACCTCCGCACCAGCCGAGGTGGGCAGGTCGACGATGGCGATCGATGCACCCCGTTGGTGCAGCAGCTCAGCGGTGGCCCGAGCCATGCCCGAGGCCCCGCCCACGACGACGGCCGACTTGCCTTCGATCTCCACTGCTTTCCCCTCTCTCCGGTGGGCCTCTCCCACCGGTCCCCGGGGCTACCGCCCCGAACAATCGGCTCCATCATTGAGTGCACCGGGCCGGCGCGCAAAAGCGAGCGGGACAGGCTACATCCACGGGTCGTCGGCCAGGCCGAGATCCGGCCAGGGCCCGGCGGCGATCGGTTGGCAGTTTCCCCAACCGACGCCACCGCCGACCGGGTCGTGGACCCGCACGGCGGTATCGCGGATCTGGTGCAACCGCCGGGCCACCTGGGTGGGACGGCAGTCGCCGATGCGCTCGCCGTCCAGATGGAACGGGCCACGCCATTCACCATGGTGGTGCCCGTCCAACCCGAAGTAGAGCCCAGCGCCGAGCTGGACGCCGGTATCGCCCAGCACTTCGATCTGGATCGGTCGTTCGCTCCTGTCAGCCATCACGGCGGTGACCGAGCCGCCGAGTAGGCGGCGGTTGGCCGGATCGAAGCGCAGCGACGGGAGGAGGTCGACGATGGGCTCGACCCGACCGTCAGGGTGTTCGACGCCCGCGGTGACCGTCTTCTGGGAGAACCCGGGCGCCTCGACCAGTGTGAAGTGAAGGTGCAGCGCATAGCGAGTGCCGTCGGGCCGCTCCATGAGAGCCGGGCACCAGATCATCATGAACCCGACGCCGGCGGGGAAGGCACTGGTCTGCGGCCGATCGGTCGGAGGAGGGCCGACGTCATATCGCACCCCCCACGAGTGGTCGCGGGTGGCGACCCAGGTGTCCGGCGTGATCTCGGTGCGCTCGCCGTCGCGGTCGATCCAGCCGGAGGCAACACCGGTCTGGTGGTAGCGGACCAGGTCGGCCGACACTCGGAACTGGTCGCGGTTGTGGGTGCGTTCCTCCAGTCGCGGAGGCACGGCGGCTAGGAACTCGATGTCGAAGGCGATGGGTTGGATGTCGTTGGGCTCGAGGTGGAACCGGACCCGCCGCAATGGCTCGAGGACCTCGTAGTGGATCGGCCCGACCGAGGTGGACACCGGGGCCGACGACAGGCTGCGGCTGGCCCGCACCGTGATCTGCTCTGCACCCCTGCTCGTCGCCGCGTAGGCGTCCAACACGTTGCGGTTCGGGTAGCGACCCAGCCCGAAGCCCAGCTGGAAGCGGCCGTCGCGGGCCATGGCCATGGCGCACACCTTCTCGGTCCAGGCGGGATCGCTCGTTCCCACCACGGCGAACGTGTCGGAGATCTGGTGGGTGAGCCCCTCGTCGGCCGGGAACAGGTCACCGATGGGATTGGGCATCAGGCTGGTGGCGGTCCGATCGTGGGGCCGGTCAGGAGCCCAGGTAGCTGGAGGACAGGTCGTCCTCGAGCTCGGCCGGCGTCCCCCGCCGAACGATCTGGCCCTGCAGCATGACGGCCACCGAGTCGGCGATGGGCAGGACGGTCCGGGCGAATTGCTCGACGACCAGGATCGAGAGTCCCTGGGCGGCCAGCTCGCCGACCAGGTCGTAGAGCTCGCGCACGATCATCGGGGCCAAGCCGAGCGACAACTCATCGAGCATCACCAGCTTGGGATCGGTGCTGAAGGCCCGGGACAGGGCCAGCATCTGTTGCTCCCCGCCGGAAAGCGTTCCGGCCAGCTGCTTGCGGCGTTCGCCCAGCCGCGGGAACCGGGAGTAGGTGACCTCCTCCAGGTGGGCCATGTCCGCGCCGACCTGGGTGGCCATGAGCACGTTCTCCCGCACCGTCAGGTTGGGGAAGATCCCGCGTCCCTCGGGCACCGTGCAGATGCCGCGCCGGGAGAGCGCCCCTGCCGACGTCTTGGTCACGTCCTCGCTTTCGAAGAAGACCTCGCCGGCATCGGGCTGGTGTACGCCGGCGCACACGTTGAGCAGGGTGGTCTTTCCACCGCCGTTCGGACCGAGCAACGCCATCACCTTGCCTGGGTAGACCTGGAGATCGACGTCGTGGATGACCTCGATCGGTCCGTAGCCGGCTCGGATGGCGCGGACCTCGAGCAGCGGAGCGCCGGCGTCGCTGCCGTTCATCCCACGCCCTCTGTCGAACCGAGATAGGCGTCGATGACCGCCGGCTCGAGCCGGATCTGCTCGGGCGGCCCCGACGCGATGATCTGGCCGTAGTCCAAGACGTGGATGGTGGCACAAACCCCCATGACCAGCGAGACGTCATGCTCGACCAGGCAGATGCCTAGACCGTCCTCGCGGACCAGCTGGCCCAGGAGCTGGCCGAACTCCGCCGTCTCGGACTCCGTCTGACCCGATGCCGGCTCGTCGAGCAGCAGGACGCGGGGCTTGGTCATCAGGGCGCGGGCTACCTCGATGATTCGGGCCCGGGCCGTGGGCAGTTCCCCCACCTCCCGGTCGGCCACGTCGTCCAGGCCGAGCAGGCCCATGACCCGGTCGGTCTCGGCCTTGACGTTGATCCGGAACCGGCGCCCCCAGGCATTGCGGATGTCGCCGGCGACCCGGACGTTGTCCCGGACCGAGAGAGATGTGAACAGCTCGAGCTGCTGGTAGCTGCGGGACAGTCCCCGTCGGGCCCGGGCCGCAGGCCCGGCCCGGGTCACGTCGTGGCCGTCGAGGGCGATACGGCCGCTGGTGGGATCGAGCAGGCCGCTGATGACGTTGAAGAGCGTCGTCTTGCCGGCGCCGTTGGGGCCGATGAGCCCGGTGACCGTCCCCTCGTCGACCGACAGCGACACCGCGTCGAGGACCACGTTGCCGCCGAAGGCCATGGAGATCTCCGTTGCCTCAAGGACGGCCACTGGTCGACCCCCCTTCCCAGACCATGCGCACCGGCCCGCTACCCGCCGCAGCCGGGGCGGCGCTGGTCGACGTCTCGACCACCGGCGCGGTCGAGCTCGACGGCGGTGACCCGCTCGGAGGCGGCGGGGGGGCGAAGGCCTCGGGCATCAGGGCCTTGCCCACCGCCGGGAGCGCGAAGGCGATGATGGCGGTGGCGAACACGAACCACCAGTTGGACATGACCTTGGTCACCACCAGCAGGTAGGCGGCGACTTCGAGGAGGATGCCGCCGGCCAGGACCGACTTGGCCCGCCACAGCGGCGCGTAGCCCTCCACGATCTGTCCGATGGACCCGCTCGGGTTGCGGCCCAGGCTGACTCCGATCGCCGCCGGGGCCACCAGTGAGAGGTTGGCGATGAAGCTCCAGGGGCCGCCATGGTGGCTGTAGATATTCTGGAACGTGCTGGTGATGGCCTGGAAGCCGACGCCGGCCAGTATCCCGCCCATGAGCGCTCCGGCCACGTTGCCGATACCGCCGACCACGGTCAGCATCACCAGCGTGAGGCTGATGAAGATGATGAACGAGTTCGGGTTGACCGAGATGGAGGCCGACGACATCAGGATGCCGCCCAGCCCGGCGATGGCCGCCGAGAGCACGAAGACCGACAGCTTCAGCTTGATCAGGTTCTGGCCCAGGGTGGCGGTGGCCGCCGGGCTGTCCTTCATGGCGGCCAGACGCCGGCCGTAGGCGCTGTGGCGAAGGGCGATCAGCCCGATGCCGATCACCACGAAGACCACGGTCACGGTGGTGAGGAAGGCCTTGGGCGCGGCCAGGTCGAGCGGCCCCACCTTGACCTTGGGGACGTTGAGCGTCCCGTTGGTAAAGATCGAGAAGTGCGTGTGGAAGATGGGCAGGATGTGGGGAGTGACGTCGGCGATGATCATGTCGGAGACGAACACCCCGAAGGCCAGCGTGGCCAGGGCCAGGTACAGCCCTCGCAACCGGAGGGCTGGTAGTGCGATGAGCCCGCCGATCACTGCGGCGGCGGCCATTCCGATGAAGATGCCTACGAGCGTGATCCGCTGGTGGAGCCCCACCCCTGACAGCCCCAGGTGGAAGGTGAAGATGGTGGCGATCGCTCCCAGGGACACCGGGGCCAAGTTGATCTCTCCGGCGTAGCCGGTGAGCACGGTGAGCGACAACGCGATGATGGCGAAGGTCATTCCCACGGTCAGGGCCGTGATCGCCTCGCTGGTCATGATGACCTCGAGGAGCAGGATGACGGCGAGGAGGATGACCGACCACAGCCCGGCGGACTTCATGCTGGGGACTTTGAACCGCTCCCGGCTGCGCAGGAGGATGGCGCCGCGTAGCCGGTCCTGGGGCAGCATCAAGAGGACCACGAACAGGACGATCATGGGCAGCGAGATCCGGAAGTTGGACGCCCACGTCCAGGTGGTCGGAAAGTAGGCCAGGACATAGTTGCTGGCCAGGCCGAGGACGATGGCCCCGATGAAGGTGCGGGGCAGGCTGCGCAATCGCCCGAACATGGCCGCGGCGATGGCATCGAGGACCAACAAGGTGAGCTGGGAGACGTCCAGCGTGCCCCCGCTGACCGGGGTGATGAGGATGCCGGCCAGTGCGGCCAGCGCCCCGCCCAAGGCCCACGAGATGCCGGCCAGGCGCCCGGGCCGGCCGCCGTTGAGCTCGAGCAGCGCAGGATTGTCGACGACGCCGCGCATGGCAACGCCGGTCCGGGTCCGCTGGAAGAGGTAGCGCAGGCCCACGGCGATGGCCACCGCCGCTCCGATGGCGATGACCTCGTGGTCGGTCACGTAGACGCCCAGGAACTTGAACTTGGCCGTATAGCCGAAGAAGGGGAAGTCGTTCCGGGGAGTGGTGGGGTTCCAGATCCACTGGGCCAGGGCAATGATGCCGAGCATGACGCTTACCGTGACCACGATCTTGGTGACCTCGGCCGTGTTTCTCAGCCCTCGCATGATGCCCGCGTACAAGAGCGCCCCGAGCAGCGGGGCCAGGATGAGCAGGACCAAGATCAGGCATATCGGGGCCGGCCAGTTCCAGCCGAAGCGGAATTGCCAGTAGACGTAGGCGGCCAGCATGGCGATGGCGCCGTGGGCGAAGTTGAAGATGCCCGAGGTCGTGTACGTGAGCACCAGCCCCGAAGCGGCGATGCCATAGACCGCGCCGATGACCAATCCGGCGATGGTGTATGAGAGGAACAGGTGCATTAATGACCCCCTCGCCCCTTCGGCTCAGGCCGCGCGGGCGCGCCTGACCGAAGGGGAGCGTCGAGCATTAGGCCTGGGGCTTGATCACCGATGCGGTGACGTACTTGGTCGAGTAGCCCTGTGCGTTCAGCGTCGTTCCGAGGACCGCCCCTGTGTTGGGCACGACGAACTTGGACGAGCACTGGTAGGACCCCAACTTCTTCGGCACCACCTGAACGTACTTGGTGTTCTGCAGCCGGAGGAGCACCCCGCACTGCGGGGGCGTGTTCTTGCCCACGTTCCCGGCGGCGGACAAGCCTCCGCCCGTCCAGGCCGTCACCGTGGCCAGCTTGTTGACCATGCACTGGCGGGTCAGTGTGGACCCGCAGGCCTTGGCTTCGGTGGCCCAGAGGAGGAATGCCGACGCCGACTGCTCGCCCAGCTGATTGGTGGCCCCGGTCGGCTTTACGATCGACAGGAACTGCTTCACCGCCGGCACCACGTTGGCCGCGTTCAGCGGCGCGTAGGCCGAGCGGACGTAGAAGTTGTTGGCCAGGCCGCTCGTGTTCCACTTGGCGAACTGGGGCGAGTACAGGTTGGTGTCGCCGACCCAGATCGGGTTGTAGCCCTGCTGGTTGTCGGCCTGCAGCATCCCGTAGAGCTCAGGACTGGGTGAGACGTCTGTGTAGACGACTTGGGCACCGCAGCTCTGGAGCTTCTGGGCGAAGGGCGTGTAGTCGGGCTCGCCGGTGTAGTTGATCTGGAACGGGCAGTTGACGTACTTCCACCCCGTCTGTTGGAAGGCCTGCTTGGCCTTGGCCATCGACACTTCCACTGGGGAAAGGTTCTCGATGTACTCACCCGTCTTCAGCACCTTCGAGGGGAACAGGCCCTTCACCTGGTAGGCGTCGGAGACCGGGCTGAAGTTCACCGGGTTCGGCGTCGGCTGGTAGGACTCGTAGGCATTGGCCACGTCCGATCCCACCGCGAAGCCGGGCACCTGGACCAGGTTGCAACCGAGCCTGGTCTGCTCGGCCGCCTGGTCGAGGGCGAACCCCTCGCCCACCAGCATGAAGTCGGTCTTACAGGCCTGGGTCATGACGGTATTGGCCTGGAGCACGGCGGCGTCGTAGTAGTCCCCGACGATCTTGCGTCCGTTGATGCCCCCCTGGGAGTTGCACCAGTTGATAAAGGACTTGACCGCGTTGCCCATCTCCTGGTCGAGGCCGGGGTCGCCCGAGTAGCCCCGATCGTCGCCGTAGGCGATGTGGATGGAGGAGTTCGTCACTCCCTGTTCGGTGGCACCGGTGGCCTTGCCAGGACCGCACGGTGTCGGTAGGTTGCCGAAATTGGTCACCGTCGCGGCGGCAGCGTTTCCACTGGTCACCCCGGTGACCAAGGCCATCGATCCGACCATTGTCAGGGCCAGCAGCGCTTTGATAGCTGGAGACCGCCTGATCCGTCCCATGTGTTTCCCCCTTGGTTACGTGGCGCCGATTGTGGTGGACAGAACTCTGGCCACCTCGTCCGGTTCGGCCCCCCAGGCCCGCCGTCGCAGAAACATTAGCCAAGTTGTCCGGCCTGTGGGCGACGTCCGTGGTCGTCGTATCACCGTTCGAGTCAATGGCCAGGCCCGTAGTCCCCCGGCCCGTCGTTATTGGACCACGCAGTTCTTGGGGGCAGCGCTGCCGTGCTTGGGGGGCGGGGGCGGTGGGTTCGGGAAGGCGACGGCCAAGGCATTGGCAAAATCGGCCGACCGTTGCACCGACCCGGCCGAGGAGTAGTGAATCCCGTCGGAGATATACCAGCCCGGCTGAGCCACCGACGCCCAGTCGTAGACGCGCATGTTGGGGTAGGCCGGGCAGGCAGCAACCAGGGTCGCGTTCCACTGCTGCATGTTCGAGTTGGCATAGTCGCCGCTGCCGAGCAGCGACACCGTGTTGACCCACAGGACCGGTTGGTTGCCGATGATCGACATCAACCGCTGGATCCGGGTCTGCGCGTTCGTGTTGGAGCCGACGGCGATGTCGGCGGCATCGTTGGTGCCGAGCGCGATAAGCCAGCATCCGTTGTAGCCCTGGGCGATGAGCTGTTGGGCGACCATGTCGCCGTTGGGCTGGTTGTCGACCGTCTCCGGTCCGGTGGAGCGGGCCCCGGAGATCTGGAGGTTGACGTTGGTCACGCCGACGCGCGCGAACTGGGCCAGCAGCTGCTGGGGCGGGTCGATGTAATCGTTGGACACCAGGCTCTCGGAGGTGGAGTCGCCCAGGTCGGCCACCGAGGTGCAACTGGTCATGGGGGCCGGGGGAGCTGTGGTGGTGGTTGACCCGACTGCCGCCGCCGAAGTCGTCGTCGTTGTCGTCGGAGGCACGTGCAGGTGCTCCGTCCTCGACACGGTCCCGCCCAGGTTCGCGTTCGGCGTGCTGGCCGTGGTCAAGGTGTTGGCCGGTGCGGTAGGGATCCAGCCGGCCAGGGCCAGAGTGGTGAAGGCCAGCCCGACTACGGCCGCGATCACCGCGGCACGAGTGGGAGCCGATCGGGTGGCGGCGTGCCCGCCGGCCGCCCTGAGCTGCTTCCACCACCGGCCCAACGCACCGTGGCGGATCGGTGTCTCGATGAATCGCCAGGACAGGGCGGCAATGCCGACGATGGCCACCATCTGGATCAGGACTCTGAGGTGGTCGACACCGTGGGTCACCGTCGGGGTCGTGAGCACGATGATGGGGTAGTGCCACAGGTAGATGGCATACGACCACAGGCCGATCCACCGCAGCGGCCCCCAACCCAGCGCCCGGCTCACCCAGGTGGCCGGATGGGACGCGGCCATGATGACCAGCACCGTGGCGAGGGTGAGGAGCACCAGACCCCCGCGGTAGAGGAACGCCGAGTTTTGGTTGGTGCGCCACATCAACAGCGCGATCCCGAGCAGTCCGACCACTCCCATGGTGTCGAGCAGGCGGCGAGCGCCCTGGGTGATGTCGGCACTCAACTGGCGGCTGGGCCAGACCATGGCCAGGGCGGCTCCGAAGAGGAGCCCGAAGGCCCTGGTGTCGGTGCCGTCGTAGAGCCTCGTGGGGTCGAGGTTCGGGTGGTACAGCAGTGCCATCTCCACCGCCGAGGCCAGGGCAACGGCCAGGGTCACACCGACCAGGACGTCTCGGCGCCGGGCCACCCGCTGAATGCGGCTCCGGGTCTCTCCCTTGCCCCCT
>JAUTXB010000093.1 GCA_030838245.1 Acidimicrobiaceae bacterium | reverse complement strand
TTCCCATGCTGCAGCGGGGCATCCGGATCAACGCCATCTGCCCCGGTCCCACCGATACTCCCTTGGCTCGGGCCAATGCGGAGACGTGGCTCGGCTTCGGCGCCGACTACCGGGATGAGCTGAACATCCAGGCGTCAACGCCCTTGGAGCAGGCGTACCCGCTGGCCTTCCTCTGCAGCGACGCCGCTGCCGCGCTGAATGGCGTCACCTTGATCTCCGATGTCGGATACATCAGCTCTGGCATCACCGGTTCGTATCCAAGTGCCACTCCCGTGGCCCAGTTCCTCACGGGCAAGCTCCGGTAGATCATGACGTTCACGGTGATCACGGGTGCGGCGAGTGGCATGGGGCGACTCTGCGTGGAAGAGCTTCGGGGCACCACCGAACACCTCGTCGCCCTCGACCTCAAGGCGCCGGAGATCGAGGGGACCGTATCGGTCGCCTGCGATATCTCCGACCCGGATGCCGTGACCGGCCTCATCGAGCGAGTGCGTGAGCTCGGCCCGTTCCGTGGGCTCGCCCACGCCGCGGGCGTGTCCCCGACAATGGCTGATGCCCGGCGCGTCATGGAGGTCGACCTCGTGGGCACCGCGCTGTTGCTGGACGCCTTCGAGCCCCTGGTTGAGCTGGGCTCTTCCGCCGTGTGCTTCTCCTCGAGCTCGGCCTACCAGATCGCCTTACAGGGCATCGATCCCGAGATCCAAGACCTGGTGTCCAACCCTCGTGTGCCCGGCTTCCTCGAAACCGTTGCCGATCGATTTGCCGACAGTGGCATGGCCTATGCCTGGGCGAAACGCGGCGTCATTGCCGTGGCGGCCCAAGCAGCTGTCGTGTGGGGCCGGCGCGGCGGGCGGGTCAACTCCTTGTCCCCCGGTCTGATCGACACACCCATGGGCCGTCAGGAGGCAGAACAGCAGCCGATCATGAAGATCATGCTGGAGAAGACGCCCCTCGAACGCCTGGGCCAACCCCACGAGGTGGCCGCAGTCGTCGCGTTCCTCCTCTCCGACAATGCCTCGTTCATGTCGGGTATCGACGTCCTTGTCGACGGGGGAATGCTTCAGGGCCTCCGCGCCGCTTTTCCGTCATAGGTGCCACGGAACCGTCATAGGTCCGCGGAACCCGCCCGCCTGGGCCAGGCGATCAGTGCCGAACATCACCTCATTCATCACCCGCACCCCTCATGGCACCCGTCGGGCTGTGTACGCGCTGGTGACGTAGGGCATGTCGATCGGCTCGGGCAGCGCGGACACCAGCTCGGCCAGCGGCCCGAGGAAGATCTCCCGCTGCTCGCCGTCCATGGCGGTGACGTAGCTGGTCGAGGCCATGCGATCCATCAGCCCGGCGTGATCGAGGGTCTGGTGGAACCGGAACTGTCTGCGGGTCACGTCGATGAACGCCGAGTGGGCGGACACGACCGTCCGAAAGTCCGTGCCCGGCTGGTACGGCGCCCGTTCCGGCCACTCGATGGCCTCGCTCAGGCGGCGGACCCAGTCCACCGACAAGTCGCGCTCATTCCAGATCAAGCCCAATCCGCCCCCCGGTCGCAGCACGCGGGCGATCTCGGTCAAGGATCGGTCGGGGTCGAACCAGTGAAAAGCCTGGGCCACGAAGACGGCATCCACCGAGGCGTCTGGGGCGGGGATGCTCTCGGCCGTTCCATCGGCCAGCTCCACCTCGGACAGGTTTCTGGCCAGCTCGGCCCGCATGGACGGCGACGGCTCGACGGCCAAGATCTCGGTGCCGAAGGCAGCCAGCTGGCGGGTGAACTTCCCCGTCCCGGCCCCGAGGTCCACCACCCGCTTCCCCGGACGGAGCTCGAAGGCCTGATCGAAGAAAGCCAGGGCTTCCTCGGGGTAGCCCGGGCGACCCCGCTCGTAGGTGCTCCCGTCGCCAAATCCCCTGGTGAATGGCTTCTCATCCTCAAGCTCGGTCACAATGGATCTCCTCTCCGCCGCCACTGGCGCCCCTCGGTCTCGGGACCGTCCCGGCCATCGTCCCCTCGCCCCAACTTAGGACCGCGCCGGCAGGGCACCACGCCACCATTGGGGGGTGCAGGTTCAATCCGCGGGCCGTCCGGGTAACTTGTTTGCCTACGGGGAAGCGGTCGACTGACGGCACCGTCGGCGGGCCGGATCCAACTCGGAAGGAGGGGGAGACCATCGAACTCTCGACAGCGCTCGACCAAGAGACGCTCGCTACCCGCTTCGGCGAGACGCGGGCCCTGACCGACGCCCTGGCCGAATCGCTCTCGGCCGAAGACCAGACCGTCCAGTCGATGCCCGATGTGAGCCCGACCAAGTGGCACCGCGCCCATACGTCGTGGTTCTTCGAGACGTTCCTGCTCGCCCCAGGGCTGAGCGACTACCAGCCCTTCCACCCTGCGTACGGGTTCTTGTTCAACTCGTACTACGAAGGCGTCGGGGCCCGCCACGCCCGCGACGAGCGAGGCCTGCTCTCCCGCCCGGGCATCGAGGAGATCGCCTCGTATCGCCGACACGTGAACGCGGCCATGGACGATCTGTTGAGCGACGCGTTGAGCGACAATGTGCTCGCCTTGGTCGAGCTTGGTATCAATCACGAACAGCAGCACCAAGAGCTCCTCTTGATGGACATCAAACATGTCCTGTCCCGCAATCCACTCGACCCGGCTTATGCCCCGCTGGACGCCCCGACGCCGTCGAAGTCGCCCGAGCTGTCGTGGATCCGGTATCCATCGGGGACGATGGACATCGGGCACGAAGGGAGCCAATTCTCCTTCGACAACGAGACGCCACGACACCGCGTCTACCTCCGCCCCTTTGCCATCGGACGTCGACCGGTGACCTGCGGCGAGTGGCTGTCGTTCATCGAGGACGGCGGCTACCACCACTCCGACCTGTGGCTGTCCGACGGGTGGGCGGCGGCGGTCGAGGGGAAATGGGACGCCCCGTTGTACTGGTCCCGGGTCGACGACGAGTGGCACATCCTTACCCTCGGCGGATCCCGTCGCCTCGACCCGGCCGAGCCGGTCTGCCACCTCAGCTACTACGAGGCTGACGCCTTTGCCCGCTGGGCTGGCGCCCGACTTCCCACCGAGGCCGAGTGGGAGGTGCACGCCGCCGCCGATCCGGTCGAGGGTAACTTCCTCGACCCAGCCGTCCTCCACCCCAGCCCGGTGACCGGCGATCGCTCCAGCCCGTTCGGCGATGTGTGGCAGTGGACCTCGAGCGCCTACAGCCCCTATCCGGGATTCGAGCCGGCGGGTGGGACGGTAGGGGAGTACAACGGCAAGTTCATGGTGAGCCAGTACGTCTTGCGGGGTGGCTGTTGTGCCACGCCCGTGGGCCACATGCGAACCACGTACCGGAATTTCTTTCCTCCCGCGGCCCGGTGGGCCTTTTCCGGCCTCCGGCTGGCCAAGGATGTCTGACCCCAGGCACGTGACCGTCATCCGCCCCACAGTCGATGTGCACCTGACGCCGAGCGATCTGCGGGCGGCCATGGAAGCTGACGTGCGCGTCGGGCTCACGGCTGAGCATAAGAGTCTGCCGCCGGTCTACTTCTACGACGATCGGGGCAGCCAGCTCTTCGATGAGATCACCCGGTTGCCCGAGTACTACCCGACCCGGGCCGAGAGGTCCATCCTCGAGGCGCACGGCAAGGACATGGCCCAGCAATCCAAGGCCGACACGCTGGTGGAGCTGGGTGCCGGCACCTGCGACAAGTCGCGCATCCTGCTCGAGGCCCTCCAGGCCACGGGCAGCCTCAAGGCGTTCGTCCCGCTGGACGTGAGCGAGACCACCCTGTGGAACTCGGCGCTTGAGCTGGCCGAGGAATTCCCGGGCCTGGCCATCACGACGGTGGTGGCCGACTTCCGTCGCCACCTGGAGCACCTCCCCACCGGCGGGACCCGCCTGTTCGTATTTCTCGGCGGCACCATCGGCAACCTCGACCCGGCCCAGCGCCGTCGGTTCCTCATGGACCTCGACTGTGCCATGGACCCGTCCGATCATTTCCTCCTCGGTACCGATCTGGTGAAGGACCGCCGGCGCCTGGTCGCCGCCTACGACGACGCCGCCGGGGTCACGGCCGAGTTCAACCGGAACGTCCTCCACGTGCTGAACCGGGAGCTGGGGGCCGACTTCGTCCCCGAGCGCTTCGAGCACGTGGCTCTGTGGAACGAGGACGAGCGTCGCATCGAGATGCGGCTCCGGGCCTCCGTGGCCCAACAGGTGCGGGTGGCCGACCTCGATCTGGAGGTGACCTTCGAGGCGGGCGAGGAAATGCTCACCGAGATCAGCTGCAAGTTCACGCCCGAGGCCCTCGAAGAGGAGCTGGTGGCCTCCGGCTTCGTGGTCGAGTCCATGTGGGAGTCGGAGGGGAGCGAGTTCCTCATGACGCTGGCCGCCCCCTACTGCTGAGCGAGCGCGCGGGCTAGATGTGCACGGTCCCGTCATCGCACAGCGTCCAATCCGGATTGTGGGCGACTTCCCACACGTAGCCATCGGGGTCGGCAAATGCTCCCGAAGTGCCGCCCCACTCGGCCACCACGGCGGGACGGGCGATCGTGCCGCCGGCCCGTCGAGCCTCATCGAGCACTGAGCCGACTTCCTCGGGCGTGCGCACGTTGTAGGCCAGCTCGATGCCCGGCGCGCCATGGCCGCCGAGATCAGTCCACAGGCCGAACACCATCCCACCGGCCTGGTAGAAGCAGACCTCGTCGTCAGGCAGCTCGGCACCACCCCAGCCGAGCGCCTCGTAGAACGCCCGAGCCCGGCCGAGATCATCGACTCCGAGAGTCACCAGGCTGATCCGTTGTTCCATCAGGCCATGATCACACGGTGGGCCACGAGCTACCCGCTCTCGCCCAACAGATCGTCCACCGCTGCCTCGATGGCCCGGTGGAAGGTCGGGTAGGCGTAGATCATGTGCTGCAACGTGGTGACCGGCACCTCGGCTTGCACGGCCAGAGCCAAGAACCCGAGCACCTCGCCGCCCACCGGCCCGGCCGAGGTGGCGCCGACCAGGACGCCCCGGTCGGCATCGCCCACCAGCTTGATGAACCCGTCGTTTCCCGCCTTGTGGATCCACCCGCGCGTCGAGTCGGGGACCTGGGTCAGGCCCACCTTCACGTTGATCCCCTGGTCCCGGGCCGCGGCCTCGCCCAGACCGACCGAACCGATCTCGGGGTCGGTGAAGGTGACCCGGGGCACGGCCCGATAGTCGGCCGCGGTGACGGGCCGGCCAATGATGTCGTCGATCACGATGGCCGCCTGATACATCGAGACGTGGGTGAAGGCACCCTTCCCGGTGACGTCGCCCACCGCCCAGACGCCATCGGTCACCCGCAAGTGGTCGTCCACGGGCATGGCCCGGGCGTCCTCCTCGACGCCGATCGACCCGACGTTGAGTGCCTGCAGATCGGGCCGGCGGCCGGCGGCCACCAACAGTTGGTCGGCCACCAGTGGGTCACCGGACTCGAAGCCGATGGTGAAGCGGTGGCCGTCGTGCTGGACGGCGTTGATGCTTACCGACGTGCGCACAGCGATCCCCTCCCGCTCGAACACGGTGGCCAGGAGCTCGCACGACTCCGGGTCCTCCGATGCCAGCAGCCGATCGCCCGCCTCGAGGATGGTCACCTCGACGCCGAAGCGGGAGAAGACCTGGCCCAGCTCCACCCCGATGGCGCCCCCGCCCAGAATGGCCAGCGTGGCCGGCAGTGTCTCGACCTCGATCGCCTCGCGGTTGGTCCAGTACGGCGTGTCAGCCAGACCGGGAACCGGCGGCGTCCACGACTTGGCACCCACGCCGATCACGACGGCTCGACTGGCCTCAAAGGTCCGGTCCTCCACGACCACCCGCGTGGGACCGTCGAGCTTGCCCCAGCCGCGCACGAATCGGCCGCCTTTGTCCTCGAAGCGCTTGACGGCAACGGTGTCGTCCCAATTGTCGGTGGCCTCCTCCCGGATGCGGGCGGCCACGGGGGTCCAGTCCGGCGTGACGGTGGTCGCACCGGCCATACCCGGGACCCGCCTGGCCTCGGCCACCAGGTTGGCCGCCCGGATCATCATCTTGGAGGGGACGCATCCCCAGTACGGGCACTCCCCGCCGACCAGGTTCCCATCGATGCCGACCACATCGAGCCCGGCGTCGGCCAGCTTCTCGGCCACGTCCTCGCTCCCCGGGCCCATCCCGACGACGATCACCTCTGCCTGCTCGGCTGCCTGTCCGGCCATCGTTGCTCTCCTGTCAGTCGTGGGCCACGTCAGCGCGCTTGCGGGCCACGTCGAAACAGGCGATGGCCCCGGCGGTGGCCACGTTCAACGAGGACAGCGTCCCGTGCTGGGGAATCGATCCCAGCGCGTCACAGCACTTCTTGGTGAGGGTGGCGAGGCCCTTGTCCTCCGAGCCCAGGACGAGGGCCACTGCCTCCTCGCCGACCGGCAGCTCGTAGAGCGGGCGGGGCGCGGCCCCGTCCAGCCCGACGGTCCACACCCCGAGCGCCGAGAGCCGCTGCAGTGCGTTGGGAATGCCGGGGACCAACGTCATGGGCAGGTACTCGATGGCTCCGGCCGCCACTTTGGCCACCGTGGGAGACAGGTGCGCCGAACGATGCCGGGGAAGGACGATGCCCGTGACCCCGGCGCACTCGGCGCTCCGAAGCACGGCGCCGAGGTTGTGGGGGTCGGTGATGCCGTCCAACACCACGAGGAACGGCAGCCGACCGCGCCGTGACGGCTCGCACAGTTGTTCGAGCGAGCTCTCCTCCACCGGCTTGGCCAGGGCGACCACTCCCTGGGCGCCATCGGTTCGGGCCATAGAGTCGATCCGCTTGCGAGACACATAGTCGACCCGGACCCGCCGCTTGGTGGCCAGCGCCTCGATGTCGTCGAGGATGGCGGCCGCATCCATGCCCTCGGCCATCAACAGCGTCCGGACCGTTCGGCGGTTGGCGCTGAGCAGTTCGCGGACGGCTTGGCGCCCCTCCACCTGCTCACCCCCGAGGCCCTGGCTCTCCTGGCCCCGTCTCGCTGACTGTCCGTCCCGATCGCCGGTCCGGCCCCGTCTCTCGACAGGCCCTGACCCACCGCGGCCGGCCCCGTTGGTCGCGCGCCCGGTCCCCGCGGGGCCGCTCCGAGCCGATCCGGCCCGACTGGAGCCTGCCCGGCCGGCGCCACCACGACTGGGGCCGCCCCGGCCGGCGCCGCGTGGCGCGCCCTTGTCGTCTCGACCACCGCGACTGTCCCCCCGACCGCCGCCTCGACCTCGACCCGGTGGGGTCATCGGTCCGCGTCCGCCGTCGGGTCCGCGTCCCGCTCGACCAGCCCGGACACGAGGACGACGGCCGTGCAGGCGATGCCCTCGGCCCGGCCCAGCGCGCCCAAGCCCTCGGCCCGGGTCGCCTTCACGCTGACCGGTGCGCCGAGCACCTGGCCGAGGCGATCGGCCATGACCTCGACATGGGGAGCCAGCTTGGGGCGCTCGGCCACCACGGTGCAATCGGCGTTCACCGGTACCCACCCAGCTTCTCCCACTAGCTCCACGACCCAGGTGAGCAGGGTCAGGCTGTCGGCGCCGGCCCACTGCGGGTCGGTGTCGGGGAAATGACGACCGAGGTCACCCAGGCCGGCCGCGCCCAAGAGCGCGTCGGCGATGGCATGAGCGACCACGTCGGCGTCGCTGTGACCGTCGAGCCCGGTGGCGTCGTCGGCTTCGATGGTCACCCCACCCAGCACCAGGGGACGATCGGGGTCGGAGGAGAAACGGTGGACGTCGATCCCCTGACCGACCCTCAGGTCGGGTGCGGGGGTCATTGGCCCACCAGGATCTCCGCCAGGACGAGGTCGTGGGGGACGGTCAGCTTCAGGTTGCGAGGGTCGCCTGGCACCGTGCGCACCGTAGCGCCGATCAACTCGAGCAATGCGGCGTCGTCGGTGCCTTCGGCCTCTTCCCGGTGGGCCCTCCGGAGCACCGCCGTCCGGAAGGCTTGGGGCGTCTGGACGGCGACGAGATCGTCCCGATCCACGGTGGCCACCACCTGGCGGTCGGCCACCCGCTTCAACGTGTCGGTCACCGGCAGCACGGGAACGGCCCCGTCGGCCCCCGACGGACCGGTGACCGCCGCCACCACGTCCTCGAACAGGGCGGGCGACGCCAACGGCCGTGCGGCGTCGTGGACGACCACCACGGTGGCATCGGCCGGCACCGCGGCCAGGCCGGCCCGCACCGATGCGGCCCTGGAGGCCCCGCCCTCGACGCGGACATCGGCGCCGAACGTGGGATCCGGGGGTCGCGTGTAGTCCTTGTGCCCGGACGGGACCACCACCACCACGCCGGATGCGACACCGCGAGCGCCGGCCACCGAGCGCTCCACCACGGTGCGACCGCCCAGGTCCAGGAATTGCTTGGGTCGCCCGAAGCGGTCGCCGGAGCCGCCGGCCACCACGATGGCCCAGACGATCTCCGACCCGGCGACAGACGGGGCGGGTTGGTCTGCAGTTGGTGCGTTCACCGGAAGGTTCGTTCCCATGCCGTTTGGCTCAGGGCAGCGCCTCGTTCAACCGCAGTTCGGCCGTCTCCTCGTCGACTTGGAGCGCGAAGGTCAGCTCGGACACCAGGATCTGGCGGGCCCGGCTGAGCATGCGCTTCTCGCCGGCGGACAGGCCCTTGTCCTTGTCTCGGATCGACAGGTTCCGGACCACTTCGGCCACTTGGTAGATGTCGCCGGACCGGAGCTTCTCCGAGTGGTTCTTGTAACGTCGAGACCAGTTGGTCGGCATACGCGCCTCCTTCTTTCGAAGGACGGCGAACACCTCCTCGACTTCTTCGTCGTTGATGACCTCGCGGAGGCCGACCCCCTCGGTGTTATCAGCAGGAACCATCAACGTGAGATCGCCATAGGCCAGCCGAAGCACCAGGTACTCCTGCTTTTTGCCGAACGCCTCCTTGGTTTCCCGTCGCTCCACTACCGCCGCGCCGTGATGCGGATATACAACCTTGTCACCGATGTCGAACACCGTTCCTCCTCGGCGTTGCGAGGCGATTCCCGGGCACAATTGCCGCGACGGGAACGCCTGGACGAGCACACCAGGGTACACGGTGCCGGTGGGTGCCCAGACCTGCCCGTTCCGGCGGGGAGTCTGGTCAGGCCTCTTGCCCGGCGGCTACTGGTACCGCTCGAGGATGCTCGCCTCGGCCAGGCGGGCCAGCCCGTCCTTGACCGAGCGGGCTTTGGCCACGCCGACACCTTCCACCTTCTCGAGATCGGAGAGGGACGCCCGCATGATCTGTTGCAGGTTGAGAAACCGGTCGACGATCCGTTCGATGATGGCGTCGGAGAAGCGCGGGAGGCGGTGCAACAGCCGATAGCCGCGCGGCTCGACCCCGCCATGGGGGTCGGCCAGGGAAGAGGGGAGGTTCAAGACCTCGGCCACGGTACGGACATCGACCAGCTCGGTCGCGGTCAGCTCGTTGAGCCGTTGAACAGCCTGGTCGACGGCCGGCTCCCGCACCGATGACCCGTCGGCAGGCTGGCGGAGGTAGTCCCGGAGCACGAGGCGCAGCGTCGGTGCCACCGACTCGACCAGCTCGGCCAGCTGCAGCCGGACTAAGCGCCCATCGTCTCCCAGCTCGACCAGGTGCCCGGAGACCTCCTTGGCGATGCGCGCCACCATCTCGGCCGACTGCAGCACGGCGACGACGTCATGGACGGAGACCGTGTCTTCGACTTCGAGGGTGGAAAGGGAGGTGAGGGCCACATCGAAGCGGACCCGGAATCGCTGCAGGGTGGCCAACCCCTGGTCGGCCCGGTCCACCAGCCAACCGATGGGCTGCAGGGTGTGCTTTTGGTCGTGGCGATAGACGGCGATCAGCGACATGGCGGCCGAGACCGACAGCACGGGCACGTCGATGGAGCGGGCCACCCGCTCGGCCGTCCGGTGCCGCGTCCCGGTCTCGGTGGTGGGTATTGAGGCCTTGGGCATCAGATGGACGTTGGCCCGGGCGATGCGCGATGCGTCGCCCGCCAAGATGATGGCGCCGTCCATCTTGGCCAGCTCGGACAGGCGTTGCGGGCTGAACTCGGCATCGAGCAGGAATCCGCCCGAGCAGATCGACAACACGGCGGGGTCATCCCCCACCACCACCAGCCCACCTCGCTTGGCCTGGAGAATGCGGTCGAGACCTTCACGGAGTGGCCGACCGGGGGCCGCCATCGCCAAGGCTTCGCTGAGAGCCGAACTCCGGCGTGCGCTCACTGCCGAATGGTACCCGGCGGCCTGGCCGGCAGCCTGCCC
>JAUTXB010000088.1 GCA_030838245.1 Acidimicrobiaceae bacterium | reverse complement strand
CCGGCGCCGTAGGTGAGGACCACGGCCATCTGCAGGATGACCCGGAGCTTGTCGCGGATCCCATCGGCGGTGAAGTCGCTGAACGACTCGGCGCAGTCGCCCGCCTGCAACAGGAATGCTCGGCCCTCGGCTGCGTCCCCGAGGGCGCTGGTCAGGCGACGGGCCTCCCCGGCAAATACCAGCGGCGGGAGGGAGGACAGCTGTTCGTGGACCCGCTTCAGCTCGGCGTCGTCCGGCCAGACCGGCTGTTGTTCAGCCGGCCGGAGGCGCCAGGAGTCCGGAGCCCAGGCCTCGTCGGGGCGGGTCGTCGTCACCTCCACAGCGTAGGACGTCTGGCTCTAGGCTCGGTCAATGGTGCCATTTCGCTTTGCCGTCCAGCTCAACAAGGCCGCCTCGGGTCCGGCGTGGCGCGACATAGCGCGCAAGGTCGAGGGATTGGGTTATTCGACCCTGTTCATCCCGGACCACTTCGACGATCAGTACGGGCCACTGGTGGCCCTCACCGTTGCCGCCGAGGCCACCACCGACCTGCGCGTCGGCTCACTGGTGTTCGGCAACGACTATCGCCACCCCGTGGTCCTGGCCAAAGAGGTAGCGACGCTCGACCTCTTTTCCGAGGGCCGGGTCGAGTTCGGTCTGGGCGCGGGCTGGATGACCTCCGACTACGACCAGTCGGGCCTGAGCAACGATCCCCCCGGGACCCGGATCGACCGCATGACCGAGAGCCTGGCCATCATGAAGTCACTGTGGACCGACGGGCGCGCCACGCTGGCCGGTAAGCACTACACCGTCACCGACGCGTTGGGCACGCCCACGCCGCACCAGCGTCCCCATCCCCCGATCATCATCGGCGGCGGCGGGAAACGCGTGCTCACCTTCGCCGGCCGGGAAGCCGACATCGTGGGGATAAACCCCAACCTGGCTGCCGGCTACGTCGGCCCCGAGGTGGCCGCGACCACCCTGGTCGAGTCCTACCGCCAACGGGTCGAGTGGGTGCGGGCCGGGGCCGGCGACCGCTTCGACCAGCTCGAGCTGCAGATCCTGACCTTCTTCGTCCAGGTGGTGGACAACGCCGCCGAGGTATTTGAGCAGATGGCCCCCATGTTCTCGGCCCCGCCCGAGGCGGTGGCGGAGATCCCCATGGCCCTGGTGGGCACGGTGGACGAGATCATCGAGACCCTGCAGCGGCGCCGAGAGGAGATGGGGTTCTCCTACATCGTCGTTCATGAGGCCGAGCTCGATGCCTTCGCGCCGGTGGTGGCCCGGCTCGCCGGCACCTGAGGGTGCAACACGAGCGCATCGGGGTGTTCGGCGGCACCTTCGACCCCGTCCACACCGGCCACGTCGAGACGGCCGAGGCCGTCCACCGGGCCCTCGACTTGGACCGGACCTTGCTGGTGGTGGCCAACGAGCCCTGGCAGAAGGAGGGGACTCGCTCGGTCACCCCGGCCGAGGACCGCTATGCCATGGTGGAGGCGGCCGTGTCGGGTCGGCCGGGGCTCGAGCCGAGCCGTTTGGAGATCGACCGTGGCGGCCCGTCGTACACCATCGACACCGTCGATGAGCTCCATGGCCTGGATCCGGAATCCGAGCTGTTCTTGGTGGTGGGGGCGGACGTGGTGCCCGAGCTCCCGACCTGGCACAAGCAGGCCGAGCTGGCCGCCTCGGTGGTGCTGGTGGTCGTCGACCGTCCCGGAGCCCCTCGAGCGAAGCCGCCGCCCGGATGGCACGCCGTCTCGGTGCCCGTGCCGCCCTTCGACGTGTCGAGCACGGAGCTTCGTTCTCGCCTGGGAGCAGGCCAGTCGGTCGGCGATCTGGTGCCTGAGGCCGTTATCCGTTGCATTCGCGGCAGAAATCTGTACGCTACGAGCAGATGAGCGTATGGACGACGCTGAGCGAAAGCGACACGGGCGAGCTGGATATCGTGCCCGGCGCTCGCCCCGGACCTCTGTTCACTCCCTCCCCCCCTACGGACGCCGACCTGTCGATGGTCGCCGTGGCCACTGAACCGCCAGCCGTGGCCGGACGCCAGGCCCTGCGAGAGGCCCGCCGGAAGCGTCAGGTCACTGCGGCCGTCTGCGTGGTGGTCGTGGCCGTACTGCTCGCCATTAGCATCATGATCGTCGGCATCGCCCGTGACCGTCCGGCCACCCCCGCTTCGTCGGGTGCGGTGGCCACCACGGGACCGATCGTGTCGGCCCCGTTGTTGTGAACACAAACGGCGCGCTCGCGCCAGAAGGAGGACCCCTTTGACAACTGCAGCTGCCCGACCGGTCGCGGACCAGCCCAACACCGCGGTGCCCGACGCGTCGCTCCTCGCGGCGCAGGCCGCCGACTCGAAGCTGGGTGAGCAAACGGTGATCCTCTCCGTCGGTGACGCCCTCGGCATCACTGAAGCGTTCGTGATCACCAGTGGCGGAAACGCCAGGCAGGTCAGGACCATTGCCGACGAGGTAGAGCTGCAGTTGAAAAAGGTCGAAGGTCGCGCCCCGATCCGGATCGAAGGGCTCGACGATGCCCGGTGGGTGCTCATGGACTACGGGGACTTCCTGGTGCACGTGTTCATGGACGAGGCCCGGGAGTACTACGACCTCGAGCACCTCTGGGCCGACGCGCCGCGCGTCGCCTGGTAAGGCGACCGGCCGACCTCACCGCCGCCGGTCAGGGTGTCGCCGCGGCCGGGACAGGCTGTTGCGGAATGTACTGGAGCCTGGTGACCGGGGTGGATACGAGAGCACCGTCCGGTGCCGTCGGCACATCGATGGGCTGTCCGGCGATCTGGAACGCCACGCTGGTAACGCCGGGTTGCCCGGTGGCGGTGTAGACGATCTGAGCGATGCCCAGCAGGGTCTGGGTGGATCCGATCACTTGGACGGGGCTGGCGACGAAGTCGACGGTGGCGACGCCGTTCGCCACGGTTGCCGCCACCCGGTTGGCGTTCCCGCTGACGAAGCTCTGGATGCCCACGAGCGACTCGCCGGCCGTTGGTCCCAAGAGCAGCGCGTTGAGGACCTGGGAGAGGTTGGCGGGTGGGGCGATGTTCCGGTTCCTGGCGATGAGGTGCAAGGTCGGATCGACCAGAAAGATCTGCTCGGTCACCCCCACGGGCGGGTTGAGGGTGGTCGACGTCGGGGAAGAGGTGGGGTTGAGCAGATGGGAGGGAACGTTGCCCTTGGCGATGGCCTGCGGGCCTGAACTGGTCGGGATGCCACAGGCGGCGGTGAGCACGCCGATCAGGGTTGCCAGTACCAAGACGACGGCCACCCGTTGCCGAATTCGTCCGACGGGTGCCCGATGCCTCCGTGCCCCATTCATGGTCCCCTTCATACTTCTGGCTCTGTTCTCGGCGTTGGCGGCGCTCCGTTTGGGGCCACGTTGGGTCCTCCCGGCAACGATGTGATATCGCCGTCGGTGCGGGGGGCCACCGCTTCGGGGTTCAAGGGCAACTCGACCACGAACCTGGCCCCACCCCCGGGTGCGTCCTCGATCCACACCGATCCACCATGCAAATGGACGTGCTCGGCCACCAGGGACAAGCCCAGACCGGTCCCTTCGCTCGAGCCTCGGCGCCCCGAGGCGCGGCCCCGATAGAAGCGTTCGAACAGGTGCTGGCGGGCGTGGTCGGGCACACCGGGACCGCGATCCTCAACGGCAATCCGTACCGAGGCGACCGGCCCCGCTCCCAACTCGTTCGGTCCCGAACCGGCCGAGCCGGGCCCGCTCTCGACCACCACGCGGGACACTCCGTCGCCATAGAGCCCGGCGTTGTCCACCAGATTGGCCATGATTCGTTCGAATCGTCGTTTGTCGACTCGAAGCCGCAGTGGTTCCACCTCGGGTGCGACCACAACCGTGAATCCCACCGGTTGGCGGTCGCCGTCCTCGCCGATCGGGGACGTGGAAGCCACCGCCCGCCGTACGAGCTCACCGGGACTGACGTCGTCGAGCGACAGCTCGGCCGAGCCGGCATCGAAACGCGAGATCTCCAACAGATCGTCCACCATGCGCCGGAACCGGCTCAGGTCGGCCTCGAGAAGGGACAACGCGCGCTGGGCCTGAGGCGACAGCTCGCCCCGGTGGGTCTCGAGCACACCCACCGACGCAGACAGTGTGGTGAGGGGTGATCGGAGCTCGTGGCTGACGTCCGAAGTGAACCGGGCCTCCCGCTCGATTCGCCCTTGGAGGTTGCCGGCCATGCGGTTGAACGAGGCGGCCAGTGCCTTCAGATCGGCGTCGTCTCCCGCCTCCACCCTGGTGCCCAGCTCGCCGCCGGCGATGGCCACGGCCGCCTCCGAGATCCCCGAGAGCGGTCGTAACACCCGGCCGCTGGCCCAGCGACCCACAACGGCACCGGCCAGCGTGGTGACCAGGGCCGCCGCGCCCAGGGCAAGGGCCAGGACCCGCAAGGTGCGGGACAGCTCGTCTAGGGAGAAGACTTCGAAGTACGAGGCCTGGACCGCATTGAGGGGGACGCCCACGACGAGCTCCGGGGTTCCTCCGAGGTCGAATACCTGGGTGGCCGGCGTCCCCGAGATGACCAGCCGGCGCATCGCCACCGGGATGGCGCTCTGGCTCACCGAGAGGGTCGTATTGAACCATTGCTGTGTGTCGGCGCGGTAGAGCACCGACCGCGAGCCGGACAAGGCATCGACCGACTCGAGCGGTTGGACCGGCGGGGTCCCTTTCGCCCGGAGCGCGTTCTGCACGAACGAGGCGTTGACGAATGCCTGGTGCTGGGAGGCGGACTGACGCTCGTTGACGAAGGCCTGGCGTGCGGCGAAGTAGGTGATTCCGGCCAACAGTGCCGACAGGATAAAGGCGCCGATGGCGAAGGTGACGGTGACCCGGGCTCGGAGCCCCAATCGGGACCACGTGCGGATGCGGGTCGGGCGCCGGAGCCATGCCCGCGGGCGTCTGGCCGGATCTGGCCTTTTCAGGATCTGAGGATCGCTCTCCGGTGCGTCGGACGAGGAACCGGTCACCTCGGGCTCAGACGGCCAGCTTGTAGCCCATGCCTCGGACGGTGAGGATGAACTGAGGATTGGCCGGGTCCGGTTCGACCTTGGTGCGCAGCCGTCGGACGTGCACGTCGACCAGGCGCCCGTCACCGAAATAGTCGTACCCCCACACCCGCTCGAGCAGCTGCTCGCGGCTCAGCACCTTGCCCGGGTTCTCGGCCAGCTCGCACAGGAGCCGGAATTCGGTGCGGGTGCAGTGCACCTCGACCCCGGCCCGGCGGACCACACCAGCGTCGGGGATGAGCTCCACGTCGCCGAAGGTCAAGGCCTCGGGGCCGTGGTCGACAGGGCGGGCCCGGCGCAGGAGGGCCCGGATCCGTGCGGCCAGCTCTTTGGCCACGAACGGCTTGGTCACGTAGTCATCGGCACCGGCTTCCAACCCGGCGACCACGTCGTGGGTGTCGGAGCGGGCGGTGACCATGATCACCGGGACCGTGCTCTGGCGACGCAGCGTCCGGCAGGCCTCGAAACCGTCGATGCCCGGAAGCATCAAGTCGATCAGGACGAGCTCGGCCGGTTGCTCGGTGAAGCGGGACACGCCCTCTTCCCCGCTGGCCACGTCGTCGACGGTGTAGCCCTCGTCTTCCAACGCCAGGCGCATCGACGAGCGAATTCGTTCGTCGTCCTCGATGATCAGGATGCGGCTCATGGCTCCATGGGTGACTCGCTCAGGAATTCAGCCAGATCTGACCGGGCCAGATGACCCCGGCGATCAGTCCGAACGCCGGTTTGCCGGCTGGTGTGGTCGGGTTGTTGAAGTTCTCAACCTTTGGTTGTGAGGCTACCGCCCATACGTTCCGGTCGGTCCAGATGTAGGGCAGGTCCTTGGCCATGCGGGTGGACACCTGCTGGTAGGCCTGGGCGCGGGTTGCCGGATCGGCCGACTGGCGCCCTTTGATCAGCGCCGCCTCCATGGCCTGATCGGTGTTGCGGGCCATGTTGATGGAGAAGGCCGAGTTGATCTGGGTGGGGCTCCAGAAGATGTAGTTGAGGTCGGGATCGGTGGCCGAGAACTGGGTCCACACCTGAGCCTGGAACTTCCCGGTCAGGGCGGTGGTGATGATCTGGTCCTGTTGGACCGGGGAGAGCGACACCTGAATGCCGACGTTGGCCAGCTCCTGTTGGAGGAACTGGCCGATCTTCGAGTCGAACGAGTCGGGCACGTGGTTGATGTTGAGCGACACCGGCTTGCCCGTCTGGTGGGCCACCTTGGCGATCAACCTCCTCGCTTTGGCCGGATTGAACGCCGGATAGCCGTCCGGCGCGTAGTAGGGAGAGCCCTTGGTGAACGGGCCGTTCGACGGCGGGTTCACGTTCTGGTCGATGACTGCGGCGTACTGCTTGGAATCGATGGCCATGGCCACCGCCTGGCGAACGGACAGGTTGTTGAACGGGGGCGTGGACAAGTTGAGCAAGAGGCAGTTCATGTCCGGTTCCCCAACGAGATGGGTCCTGTCGTCGATGTAGGACAGGGACATGTCGCCCTGCAACGACTTGACCACCGACGAGGTGCTGGTCTGGATCAAGTCGACGCTGCCGGACATGAGGCT
>JAUTXB010000075.1 GCA_030838245.1 Acidimicrobiaceae bacterium | reverse complement strand
GCGAATCGTTCTACGCTGTCTGGGATTCGGAAGCCGCCGGCGCACTCGCTCACCTGCATGCCATGTTGACAGTCACCAGCCAGACGGCCGAAGCGGCGGAGGGCATCGCTGCGTTCATGGCCAAGCGCCCGCCGGCGTGGCAGGACCTTCCCCCCGACAATTCCGAGACGACCTGAGGAGCAGATGACGATGGCGAAGCGAGCACTGATCACCGGCGTCACCGGTCAGGACGGGTCCTACCTGGCCGAGCTGCTCTTGAACGAGGGCTACGAGGTCATCGGCATGGTCCGGCGGTCGAGCACGGTGACCTTCGAGCGGATCGCCCACATCGAGGACCGCTTGACCCTGGTGGCCGGCGACCTGTTCGACGAGGTGTCGATGATCGGCATCCTGCGGGACCATCGCCCGGCCGAGGTGTACAACCTGGCCGCCCAGTCGTTCGTCCAGACATCGTGGAGCCAGCCCGTGCTGACCGGGGAGACCACCGCCCTCGGGGTGACCCGTGTGCTCGACGCCATCCGGACGGTGGACCCCGAGATCCGCTTTTACCAGGCCAGTTCGTCCGAGATGTTCGGGAAGGTCCAAGAGGTTCCCCAGCGGGAGAGCACGTCGTTCTACCCCCGCAGCCCCTATGGCGTGGCCAAGGTGTACGGACACTGGATCACGGTCAACTACCGGGAGAGCTACAACCTCCATGCCTCCTCGGGGATCCTGTTCAACCACGAGTCCCCCCGCCGAGGGCTGGAGTTCGTGACCCGCAAGGTGACCCACGGCGTCGCCCGCATCGCCGCCGGCATTGACAAGTCGCTGGCCCTCGGGAACCTTGACGCCCAACGGGACTGGGGGTTCGCGGCCGACTACGTACGGGCCATGTGGCTCATGCTGCAACAGGACGCGCCGGACGACTACGTGGTGGCTACGGGCGAGACCCACTCGGTCCGGGAGCTGGTGGAGCTGTCCTTTGCCGCCGCCGGACTCGACTGGGAAAAGTACGTCACCATCGACGAGCGGTTCCTGCGCCCGGCCGAGGTCGACCTCTTGGTGGGGGATCCGACCAAGGCCGAAAAGGTGTTGGGCTGGCATCGCGAGGTCGATTTCCCCACCCTCGTCCAGATGATGGTCGAGGCCGACCTGGCTCTGGTGCGAGCCAAGCTCACGTAGGGCCGGGCTCGATGGGAGGATTGGCCGCGGTCAGCGCTGATCCGCTCGGGATCCTCGTCGCCTTCGGTGCGGGCATCCTCTCGTTCCTGTCGCCGTGCGTGCTGCCCCTCGTCCCTGGTTACCTCTCGATGGTCTCGGGTCTCAGCGCGGCGGAGCTGACTGCAGTGCCCGCCCGCAGCACCCGCCTGTCGCCGGCCGTGGCCGCCGGCGGGGCGCAGACCCCGGGGGCGTCGGTCGAGGAGACCCGGTCGCTGTCCTCGGGAGCCACCGCCCCACCCAGCCGGGACGAGCTGGCCCGGCAGCGGAGCCGGCTGTTCCGCGGCATCCTCGGGTTCATCGCCGGCTTCACCGTGGTGTTCACCGCCCTCGGGGCCAGCGCCTCGGCCATCGGGCACCTGCTGCGAACCCACCAGGAGCTGGCCAATACCGTCTCGGGCGTGGTCATCGTGGCCTTCGGTGCCGTGCTGGTGGCCATGGCCGCCGGCGTGCGCCTGCCCATGTTCGTGGCCGGCGAGCGCCGCTTCGCCGCCCGGCCCTCGTTGCTCGGGGTCTGGGCACCGCCGGTCATGGGCATGGCCTTCGCCTTTGGTTGGACCCCCTGCCTGGGCCCCGTCCTCGGAAGCGTGCTGACCCTGGCCTCCCATCAGGGCACCCTGACCGGAGGGATCGCCCTCCTGATCGCCTATTCGCTGGGCCTGGGGGTTCCCTTCCTCTTGAGCGGGCTGGCCTTCGGCCGGCTCACCGACGTGGTGGCCCGGGTCCGCGGCCGATTGCGCTACATCGACCTGGTCGGAGGGGTCATCCTGGTCGTCTTCGGTCTCTTGTTGGTGACGGGCAACCTGGGCTGGGTCTCGGCCCAGTTCTCCCGGCTCTTGAACGACCTCCACCTGGGTCGCCTGGCCACCAGCTGACCGGGGGGACGGCCACCTGAACCCGCCTGGCTCTGGGCACCCCGGCGCCCGTAGCATGGTCGACGCCTATGGCCCCTGCAGTCCCTTCTCCTCTTGCACTCTCCCTCCACGACGCGGTCGCGTTGTCGGGGCGGTTCCCGCTTCTCGCCGGCGTCGACCTCGAGGTCACCACGGGCGAGACTGTGCTGGTCGAAGGTCCGAACGGCGCCGGGAAGACCAGCCTGCTCCGGCTGTGTGCAGGGCTGGTGGCACCGGCTTCGGGTCGGGTGAGCGTGCTCGGTCTCGATCCCGTCCGTCACCGGACGGCCCTCCGACGCCGGGTCGGGTTCCTCGCCCATGCCTCCCACCTCTATGACGACCTGACCGTCCGGGAGAACGTCAAGTTCGCCGTCCGGGCTGCCGGTGGATCGATCGACCGGATCCCTGCCGCCTGTGACCGGCTCGGCCTGGCCGGTCGGCTGTTGCGCACCAGCGCGGCCAAGCTCTCGGCCGGCCAACGTCGCCGGGTGGCCCTGGCGGTCCTGGTGGCCCGTTCGCCCGAGCTCTGGCTGCTCGACGAGCCCCACGCCGGTCTCGATGCCGAGGCACGCGTCCTGCTTGGCCAGTTGGTCACCGAGGCGTCGACCGGCGGGTCCACGGTCGTCATCGCCTCCCACGAGGCCAACCTGGTCGAGCCGCTGGCCGACCGGGCAGTGACCATCACCGGCGGCAGGATCACCGGCGAGCGGACCATCGGTGACCGGACCGGTGCACCCATCCCGACCGGTGATCCAGTCCCGGCTCCTATCCCCGCTGCCGATCCGAGTCCCGACGTGGAGCGTGCCATCCATGTGGCGTGACACCCTCCTCATGGCCGGAAAGGACCTCCGCATCGAGGCGCGCTCTCGGGTGGCCTTGAGCCAGGTGGCGCCGTTCGGAGTCATCGCCCTCGTCCTGTTCGCTTTCGCCCTCGGGCCTGATCGGTCCCCGATGGCCAAGGCCGCGCCCGGTCTGTTCTGGGTGGCCGTCTTGTTCTCCACCGTGTTGGCCATCCAGCGCAGCGTGTCGGTGGAGTCGGTCGACGGTGCCCGCGACGGCCTTCGCCTGTCGGGTCTCGATCCGGCCGGGGTCTTCCTGGGCAAGACGGCAGCGGTGGCGGTGCAGCTGGTCATCTTGGAGGCGATCCTCGGTGTCGGGGTCGTGTTGCTCTACGGCGCCCGGATGAACAGCGTCTGGCTGGCCGTGGTGGCCTGCGTCGCCGGCACCATCGGCCTGGCCGCGGCGGGCACCCTCTATGGCGCGCTCTCCGCCGGGCTGCGGGTGCGAGAGACCCTGTTGCCCTTCTTGTTGTTGCCGGTGGTGGCTCCGGTGCTGTTGGCCGGCACCCGCATCTGGCAAGCGGCGCTGGCCGGTGGCATCCCCAGCCAGGGGACGCCGTGGGTCCGCCTGCTCATCGTCTTCGATGCGGTGTATCTCGCACTGGGAGTGGTCGTGTTCGGTCCTATTCAGGAGTCATCGTGATCAGACAATCGCCGCGTGCGCTGTGGGCCACCCGGGTCATCGGCCTCACCGCGCTGGTGAGCCTCGTCTTCACCGTGTGGCTGGGTCTGTGGATCACCCCGCCCGACAAGACCCAGGGCGACCTCGTCCGCCTGGTTTACCTTCATCCCGCCGTGGCCTGGGTCGCCCTCTACCTGGCCTTCGCTCTGGCCGCGGTGGCCAGCCTGCTCTATCTGTGGCCCCGCACCCGCTCCCTCTTTAGGGACCGTCTGGCCGCAGCCTCGGTCGAGGTCGGGGTGGTGTTCAACGTCTGCACGCTGATCTCCGGATCGATCTGGGGCCGACCCACCTGGGGCGTGTACTGGACCTGGGACGCCCGGCTGACCAGCACGGCCCTGTTGCTGATCTTGTTTCTCGGCTACCTGGCCCTCCGCCGGGTTCCCGCCGACCCCGAGGTCCGGGCCAAGCGCTGTGCCTTCGCCGCCCTGTTCGCCGCCGTCGACGTCCCCATCGTCCACTTCTCGGTCCTGTGGTGGAAGACCCTCCACCAGGGGGCCACGGTCCTCAACCCGGACCTGTCGCCCCAGATCCACGGCTCGATGGCTTGGACGCTGCTCCTCGGCTTCGTGGCCCTGACCCTGGTCTTTGTGTGGATGCTGCTCGTCCGGTTCCGGATCGGGTCGCTCCAGGACCAGTTGGGCACGGGTGAGCTCGATACCGCCATCC
The DNA here is from genome assembly GCA_030838245.1 of Acidimicrobiaceae bacterium. Next base: position 6,745 of record JAUTXB010000075.1, on the reverse strand, counting down.
GCCAACGCCGGGCCGAGGGAGTCGTCGCCGCCGGGGTCAGGCCCGGGCCCGGGTCCGGAGCCGAGGCACCGAGAGCCCCGGTGGTGGCCGTCACCCCGGCAGACCATCCGGCCGAGCCGGCCGTCCCGGTCAGCGAGGTGGTCCGGTGAACTACGTCGTCGCCGGGTACAGCATCGTGCTCGGGATTCTGTTCCTCTATGCCGTACAGCTGATCTGGCGGCGGCGCCGCTTGAATCGACTCGTGGCCCTGACCGAGGCAGACGTGGCCGCGGCCGACGTGGCCGCCGATGAGCGCGCCTCGGACGGTCCATGACCATCGCCCCCCCGGCCGGCCCGGGCTCGCCACCGGTGCCGGCCGCCCCGAACGAGCCCGCCCCCGGCCCGCGCCAGTCCCATCGGCTCCGCTACGTCGGGGTCGGCGTCGTGCTGGCCGCGGCGTTCGCCTTCTTGTTGGTGAAGGGCCTGGGCAGCTCGCTCGACTACTACCTGACCGTCGACCAGGCCATGCACCAAAAGGCCTCCCTCGGCTCCCGGGACTTCCGGCTAGAGGGAGTGGTCGTCCCCGGATCGGTGCACGACACGCCGACCGGTGTGGACTTCACCGTGCAAAGCAACGGGGTGTCCGCCCAGGTGGCGAACACCGGGAGCCCGCCGCAGCTCTTCCAGCCCAACATCCCCGTCGTGGTGGTCGGCCACTTCAACGGGAACGCCTTCGACTCCAACCAGATCCTGGTGAAGCACTCCTCCTCGTACGTGGCCGCCCACCCCAACCGGGTGACCGCACCCAACGGGACCAAGCGGTGATCACGGTCGTGGTTGCCGGACCGCCGCGGTGAACGCAGCACTCGGGCACACCGGGGTCCTGTTGGGGCTGGCCGCCGCCGTGGTCGGCATCGTGGTCATGGTCGTCGGGCTGGCCAAGGGCAGGGACACCGTCATCCGCAACGCCCAGATCTACGCCCCGATCATCCTGCTCGGCGGGCTGGTGGCCACCGCGGCGATGGAGCACGCCCTCGTCACCCACGACTTCTCTCTCGTCTACGTGGCCGACAACAACTCCACCTCGACGCCGCTGCTGTACTCGATCACCGGTATGTGGTCAGCCCTGGAGGGATCCATCCTCTTATGGGGGGTGATCCTGGGCGGCTATGCCACCGCCATGGTGTGGCGGTTCCGCACGCGGGGAAGCGACCGACTGGTGGCCTGGGCCACCCTCGTCGTCTACGTGGTCGCCGCCTTCTTCTTCATGCTCATGCTGGGGCCGGCCGACCCGTTCCGGCGAGTGGTGGGAGCGGTGGTCACCAACGGCAACGGGCCCAACGTCTTGTTGCAGGACAACCCGCTGGTGGCGTTCCATCCGCCCATGTTGTACCTGGGGTTCGTCGGGTTCACCCTTCCCTTCGCCTTCGCCGTGGCCTCGCTGATCACCGGTCGGCTCGACGATGACTGGCAGAGCGAGACCCGGCGGTGGACCCTGTTCGCCTGGGGGTTTCTCACCGCCGGCATCCTGCTCGGCATGTGGTGGTCCTACCAGGTGCTGGGATGGGGAGGGTTCTGGGCGTGGGACCCGGTCGAGAACGCCTCGTTCCTGCCCTGGTTGTGCGGCACCGCCTACCTGCACTCGGTGATGGTGCAGCAACGTCGCGGGTTGCTGCGCGTCTGGAACCTGTCGTTGGTCATCGCCACCTTCAGCCTGACCATCCTCGGCACGTTCCTCACCCGCTCCGGCGTGATCCAGTCGGTCCACACCTTCTCCGACTCCACCATCGGTCCTTTGCTCATCGGGTTCTTCGCGCTGGTGCTGGTGGTGGGGGTCGGCCTCATCGCCTGGCGGGGGGACCGGTTGCGGTCCGCGGGCGGTATCGACGCGCCGCTCAGCCGGGAGGGGGCGTTCCTGGGCAACAACTTGCTGTTCGTCGCCTTCGCTTTCGTGGTCTTGCTGGGGACGGTGTTCCCGCTGCTTTACCAAGCCCTCAACGGCCAGCAGGTCACAGTGGGGGCGCCGTATTTCAACGCGCTGGCCGTACCCCTCGGCCTGGCCCTGTTGTTCCTGATGGGCGTGGCCCCGGCGTTGCCCTGGCGGAAGACGACGCTGGCGGTGATGCGGGGACGCATCGCCGTGCCCGCCGCGCTGGCCGTGGTGACGGTGGTGGCCTGCGTGATCGGTGGCGTCCACGGGCTCGAGCCACTGGTGGCCTTCGGTCTGGGGGCGTTCGCGGCGGCGTCGGCCGGCCGGGCCCTGGTCCTGTCGGTCCGGCTGGCCTGGCGCTCGGCTCGGGCGGCCGGTGCCACCCCGGGGCGCGCCACCCTGGCCGGGTGGCGGGGTTTCGTCGGGCGGGCCAACGGCGGCATGGTGGTGCACATCGGCGTGGTGGTCATCGCCGTCGGACTGGCCGCCGCCACCTCCTTCGGGCAGCGAGGGCAGGTCCGGTTGGCCCCCGGCCAGACTGCGTCGTTCGGTGGGCATACCGTGCAGTTCATCGGCTTTCGCAGGGTCGTCACCCCGGCGTCGACGGCGCAAGAGGCGATCATCAAGGTGGACGGGGGTGGGAACTTCCGACCCGCCCTCACCACCTTCGGCTCCAACACGGCCAACGTGGTGGGCACCCCGTCGATCGACTCGAGCTGGAAGGACGACGTCTACCTGACCATCGACAAGATCCCCTCGGGCTCCTCGGTGGTCGTCGGCGTGGTCGTCCAGCCGTTGGTCGCCTGGATGTGGGTCGGGGGAGCGCTGCTGGTGGTGGGCACGATCCTGTCGGCCGTCCCGGGTCGCCGCCGCCGCCCCACCGACCCGGTGTCCCAGCCGGTCAGGGGCGTGGCCGGCTCGTCCGGCCCCGAGGGCGAGGACGAGGACGGCGGCGACGGCCGCCTCGCCGAACTGGAGGAGTCCGAGCCCCGATCGGCTGAGCCCGAGCAGGTCCCGGTGGGCATCGGGGACCGGCCGTGAGCCAGTCGTCGGCAACGCCGGCCGGGCCGTCCTCGGGCGGCGGGGGTCCGGGTCGGCCGGTCCGGGCCAGGCATACGGCTCGGTGGATCGGCCTGGCCGTGCTGGTCATCGCCGCCGGCCTGACCGCGGTGCTGGCCACCCGGCCGCAGGCCACGACGGCCCAGGCGGCCAGCCCGCTGCTGGGCAAGCAGGCCCCGGCCATCTCCGGAGCCACCGTGGACGGAACCCACTTCACCATGCCGGCCCACCCGGGGAAGTACGTGGTGGTGAACTTCTTCGCCAGCTGGTGCGAGCCCTGCCAACAAGAGGAACCCGAGCTGGTCCAGTTCCAGTACGAGCACCAGCGGACCGGCGATGCGTCGATGCTGTCGGTGGTCATCCAGGACACGGTGTCGGCAGCCCGGAGCTACCAGGCTTCGCAGGGCGCCACCTGGCCGACCATGGCCGACCCGCAGGGGACCATCCGCCTCGACTATGGCGTCGGCTCGCCCCCGTCGACCTTCGTGATCGCGCCCGACGGCCGGGTGGTCGCCGACTACCTCGGGCCGGTGACGGCCAAGGACCTCACCGCGGTCATCCAGCGAGCCAAGGCGTCCAATCCGTGACTGTTCCCCCGGCTGAAACCGTGGGTTTCGTGGCCCCCACCCGCCTCCGGTGAGCGTGTCGTCGGCGACCCGACGGCGATCGCTCGTCTGGGTCGCTCTGGCCGTCGCCCTGGTAGTCGCCCTGGTGGTCGGGAGCGGGGTGTTCTCATCGAAGCCCATGACCCGGGCCCAACGGGTCCAGGCCATCGCCTCGGGTATCAAGTGCCCCAGTTGTGAGGACCTCTCGGTAGCCAACTCCAACGCCCAGACGGCCATTACCGTGCGCAATGCCATTGCCGCGCAGGTGGCGGCGGGGCGGACGGACACACAGATCGACGACTACCTGATCGCCCGGTACGGCTCGTCCATTGTGCTGACGCCTCCGACCAGCGGCTGGTCCCTGCTGGTGTGGGTCTTGCCCCTGGCCGCCGGCGTGGTGGCGCTCGGCGGACTCGTCTTGTTCCTGATTCGTCGTCGACGGCGGGGCCTCGCTGCCGGGGACGAGGCGGCCGACACCGTGGCCCTGGCCGACATGAGCCCCGAGGCGCGGGCCGATCGACGGATCTTCTTGGAGCGGTCCCTGGCCGACGCGCAAGCGGAGCACGACGCCGGGGACCTGTCCGATGTCGACTACGACGCGCTGCGCCGACGGGACCGTTCCCGGCTCGAGGCCATGGAAGCCGTCGAGTCCCGAATGGTTGCTATCGGTGCCACGGCGACGGCGGAGGCCTCCACAACACCTGTGTTGGCCGTCGACCCCGGTTCATCTGTCGACGATGCCGGCCCGTCGCTCGAGGACGCCGTCGCGCCCGGTGCGAAACCGGGTGACCGGGCTCAGGCCCAGCGCCCTCGGCGTAGTCGCCGACAGCGGTTCCTCATGGGCGGCGCCGTCACCGCCCTGGCTGCGGCGGTCGTGCTGGCCGTGGTGTTGATCGCGGTGCCACGGCTCCCGGGCCAGACCGAGACCGGGAACGTGACCCTCAGCCAGCAACAAAAGGTGACCCAGATGCTGGCGCAGGCGGCCGCCTCCGAGGACGCCGGACAGTTCAGCCAGGCCGCACAGCTCTACAACCAGATCTTGAGCCAGGACCCGCGCCAGGCCCAGGCCACAGCCCAGCTGGGTTGGCTCGACTACCAAGTGGGATCCTCGGGCAAGAGCGCCACGTTGATGTCCGAGGGACGCAAGCTGGTGGAGTCGGCGGTGAAACTCGACCCGCGGGACTTCGCCGGCCACCTCTATCTGGGGACCATCCTGTTGCAGCAGGATCACGACGCCACCGGCGCAGTGGCCCAGTACCAGCAGTTCCTCGGAGCGACGAACCCCGTCCCCGGCGCATCGGTCATCAAGCAGGCGGCGCCCTATATCCGCCAGGCGTTCACCCAGGCCGGCGTGGCCCTCCCGTCGAAGGTCCCCGCCGCCTGAAACGGCTCGGGCACTGGGACCCGACCGCTCTCGCACCGGAACGAGGGGTCAGGCGCTCCGGAGAGCACGAAGGCCGGCGACCACTCGGGGGAAGGACTCGGCAAACGCGTCGATGTCGGCGTCCGACGTGGACCATCCCACCGACAACCGCAACGACCGGTCGGCGTCGACACCCATGGCTTGCAAAACGGGCGATGGCTCGAGCGACTCGGACGAGCACGACGAGCCTGAGTGAACGGCGATGCCGGCTTGGTCCAAGCCGAGCAGGACGGGCTCAGCTTCAACGCCCTCGATCCCCAGGCACACGATGTGGGGAAGCCGGTGGCCGTTGTCCCCGTACTCGGTGACCCCGGCGACACTCAGAGCGGCCTTCCGGAGCAGGTCCGTGTGCCGGCGGGCGAGGGCCTCCTCGTCGGCCATCCGGTCGCCACCGGCCAGGGCGGCGACGGCAGCACCGAAGCCCACGGCCGCACCCACGTTCTCGAACCCGGCCCGCCGGGCCCGCTCCTGTTCGCCGCCTACCAGAAACGGGTCGATCCGAAGTCCCCGGCGCACAACGAGGGCGCCGATGCCGGGAGGACCGCCCAGCTTGTGGGCGGAGACCGAGACCAGGTCGGCGTCGAGCGCCCCGAGATCGAGTGGAACGTGTCCGGCGGCGGCGACCGCGTCGACGTGGACGAGGACCGAGACGTCTGGTTGCCGACATCGATCGATCACCTCGGGCACCGGTTGCACCGTGCCCACCTCGTGGTTGCCCCACTGGCAGTGCACGAGCGACGGCGGTTGGCCGGATTCGATTCTGGCCCGCTCGATGGCGTTGCTGACGGCGTCTGGGTCGATGCGACCTCGGCCGTCCACGGCGAGCTCGACTACCGGCCCCGACCGGGCCGACGAGTCACGGACGGCGGAGTGTTCGACGGCCGAGCACACCATCGTCCCCGGCCGAGCCCGCGCTGCTCCCCACACGGCGGCATTGATCGCCTCGGCGCCGCCGGAGGTGAAGATGACCTGGCGGGGACGGACGCGGAGAAAGGCGCTCACCTGGTCGCGGGCATCCTCCAAGGTGGCCCTGGCGATCCGTCCCTCGGTGTGGACTCGTCCGGGATCGGCGGTGATGCCCGTGTCCTGCCAGGCCGCCATCGCCTCCGACGCCTCGGGGCGGAGTGGTGTCGTCGACGCGTGATCGAGGTAGTGCCGGGTCATTGCTTCAGGCCCCGTGCACTCTCGAATGGGGTCGGGGAGCCCAAGGGATGTGGGGCACCCCGGACGCACCGGGTCCTCCCGGTGGCATGGTCAGACCAACGCGACGCAGGCATCGTCGCCGCGAGCTCGCGACGACAGGACCACGGGAACCGCACCTTCGGGGCTCTCGCCGCACAAGCCGGCCAGCAGTCCCTTGACCATGCCGCGGTCGACCGCGCACAGGACGGGGTACTGCGACGCCGCGTCCCCGAACGGACAGCTGTCCGCCACCACTGCAGTGGAAGCACCCTGATCCTCGGCATGGGCCGAGAATCCGTGGGCGGTCAGGGTGTCGGCGATGGCGTGCATGGCCGCTCGGAGGGAGCGCTGACCGTCGCCCGGTGCCATGTGGCCGGCCAGGGAGCGCCCGTACTCTTCGCCCACGCGCTCGGCCATGTGCTCGGCGGCCTGTGGCCCGAGCAGGTTGAGGGCTTCCTGCAGCAACAAGATGAGCAGGTCATCTCGACGGGTGAGGAGATCAAGGGTGGGATCGTTGCCGATCACCGTGAAGCGCTTCGACGGTCGCCCGGCGCCGTGGCCCGCGGC
>JAUTXB010000057.1 GCA_030838245.1 Acidimicrobiaceae bacterium | reverse complement strand
GTCGGGCATGTCGACGCGGCACGCCTCGAGCACCTCGGCCAGCCGGTCAGCCCTCCGGGCGACGATACCGACGGTGAACCCTCGAGCAGCCAGCACCCGGGCGGTAGCCGCACCGATCCCCGACGATGCTCCCGTGATCAACGCGACGCGACCATCGACTCTCACGGGAGACACGCTACCCAGCCGCCCGGATCGTCGCGCCTCGAACTCACGGCTCAGCCCACCATCGCCGCGGCCGCTCGGGCGGCCAGGGCGGCCAAGGTGAGCGTCGGGCCGTAGCCGGAGGAGGTGACGAAGACGGACGAGTCGGCGACGATGACGTTGGGAAGGTCGTGGAGCCGCCCGTAGCCGTCCACTACCGAAGTGGCTGGGTCCTCTCCCATCCGCACCGTTCCCATCACGTGGCGGCTCATCGGGACATGGGGCATCGATCGCCCTCCCGGGCCGTCAGCCGTGCCCGGGGAGGTGACCGTCGACGTCCACTCTGCCCCCAGGCTCTCGAGGATGGCGGCCAGACGAGGGCCGTGGTGGGCCGAGGCGACCAGCTCGTGTTGATGGGGCTTGTAGGTGAACCGCGCCGCGGGAAACCCCCGGACGTCACGGACCGACGGGTCGAGATCGATGCGATTGGTGGTCACCGGGAGGTCCTCTCCCTGCATGGTGAAGGCCCACAGGCGATCACGGAGAGGGGATGCGCGCATGTGGGCCTTGTGGATCGGTCCCCATCGGTAGAGCTTCGCCTCCAAGATGGGAAGGCTCGGTCCGCCGTGCTCGACCATGCCTCCTCGCATCCAGGGGAGCCCGGCCTGGCTGGCTGCCGCCCGGGAGGCGTCATCGGGGATCATCGGGTCGTCATGGACGTGGGTGACGGCTCGCCCTCGTTCGGTGTGGAACCGGATATCGGCGAACCCGCCGACGACGATCGTCTGGAAGTGGACCATCAGGTGCCGCCCGATGAGGGGATGGTCCATGCCCGAGAGCAAGAGGAGCCGAGGCGTCTCGACCGCCCCGCCGGCCACCACCACATGTCGAGCGTCGAGCGAGCGCTCTATCCCGTCGGGTCCGATGAAGTCGACCCCGGTGGCCCGGGTGCCGTCGGTCCGGATGCGCGAGACGAACGTCTCCGGCCGGAGCTCGGCGTTCCCAGTCAACAGGGCCCGTTGCAGCATGGCCACCGGGTCTCCCTTGGCGTGGATCGGGCATCCGAAGAACGAGCAGAACCCGCAGTTGTTGCAGGCTGGCCGTCCGCCATAGGGCTCCGAGTTGGTCGCCCCAGGGCCCGGGTAGGGGTGGTAGCCGAGCTTCTCGGCGGCCGTCGTCGACAGGGTGGCGCCGTACATGGCCGGTCCGGGAGGCATGGGGTACGGACCCGATCGCCAGGCGGCAAAGGGATTGGCGCCTGCCTCACCGGACACGCCGATGCCGCGCTCCACATCAGCGTAGAAGGGCTCGAGGTCGTCATAAGTGAGCGGCCAGTCGGCGACCGAGGCCGCGTCTTGGGGCCCATAGGTAGACAACATGGCGAAGTCTTCTTCTCGGAACCGCGGCACCTTGCCGTCGGCGTGGGTGCCGCCGCCGCCAACGGTGGAGGGGACCGAGTTCACGTCGCCGACGAAGGAATGGTGGCCGTCCTCGGTACCGGTGCGGAACGTACGCGGCTCCAAAAACGGATCGGGTCCGAGAAAATGCCGGAAGACGAATTTGAGCTCGTCATTGGAGAAGTCGGTGGCCAGCCGGGTCGGGTCATCGAGGTCGATGAGATGGTTCCGCCCTTTCTCGAAGATGACCACCGACCAGCCGGCGGCGGTCAGGACGTCGGCTACCGTGGCTCCTCCGGGCCCTGACCCGACGATGACGGCATCGACGGTCATGGCGCCGATACCTCTTCGTCGCTCCAGCCTCGGGGCTCGACGTCACCAGCGAATCCGATGCCCGCCCACCCGAGACCGTCACGATTCCCCCCGTACTCGGGCGCCCCGTACATGCCCTCGCAGGCGTGCTCATAGACCAGCCGGGTAAAGCGAACATTGGCCCGCAGGCGGAGGTCCTGTTGGCCCGGGTCACAGGTGGAGAAGTCCTCCCCCAGCGCCGCCAGCCCGGTCCGGTACAGCTCCTGCCAGCCGATCACGGGCCCGTTGAACTCGCGTTCGGCCCGGCCCTGCGATCCCTCGATCCGGGTTCGCCAAGCCAGTTCGTCGAGCGCAGTCAGCCGATGGAAGCGGGTGAAGCCGGCGGGACCACCGTGGCGACCCGACGAGGGTCCCCCGGCCCAGATCCGCGGCGGGTCGAACGAGAACGCGCCGAGAAGGCCGTCGACATAGTCAGCCACCCCGGCGTCAGTCGCCCCCGGAGTCTCATCGGCGGGGATCAGGTGCTCGCAGACGGCGGTGAGGGTTACGTACTCAGCCGGCGTCAGCCAGATCGGCACGAGCCACCTCCTCGGCGCGGCGGCGCGTGGTGCTCACGAGCCCGGTTCGGGGTCGCGAGGGAGACCGAGCAACCGCTCGGCGATGACATTGCGCTGGATCTCGCTGGTGCCGCCGGCGATGGTGAGACAGCGCGTGACCAAGAACCCGTAGGTCCATCGCTTGGCGCTGCCCTCGGTGGTCGCCCCCTCCGGACCCAGCATGGCCAGTCCCAGCTCCTGGGCCCTCTGCTCGTGTTCGGCGCCGAGCAGTTTCTGCACGCTGGTACCCGTCCCGGGATCGGCACCGGCCAACGAGCGAAGCGTGGAGCGGTGACCCATCAGCCTGATGGCCTGCGCCTCGGCCAGCAGTGATCCGAGCCGGATGGCCAAGCCTGCCGTGAGGGGAACGTCTCGCTCGTCGGCCAGTTGGAGCAGTGCTTCGACCCCGACCCCGAAGGTTGCCCCCGACGACATCGATACTCGCTCATTGGCCAGTGTCAGCCGAGCGATCTCCCACCCGTGGTCCACTTCCCCGATGACGCAGTCGTCGGGGACGAAGACCTGGTCGAGGAACACCTCGTTGAACATGGCCTCGCCGGTGAGCTCGCGCAGGGGACGGATATCCAACCCGGCCGAGCGCATGTCGACGATGAAATAGGTGATGCCCTGATGTTTGGGGGCCGACGGGTTGGTCCGGGCCAGGCAGATGCCCCACTGCGATTCGACCGCCAACGACGTCCATACCTTCTGGCCGGTCAGATGCCAGCCTCCCTCCGTTGGTTCGGCCCGGGTGGTCAAGCCGGCGAGGTCGGACCCGGCTCCTGGTTCCGAGAACAGCTGGCACCAGCTCACCTGGCCCAGCAAGGTGGGAAGCACCCACCGCTCACACTGCTGGTCGGATCCATGGGCGATGATGGCCGGAAGGGCCCAGGCTCCGACGGCCAGGTTGGGGCGGTTGATCCCGGCCGCGGCCAGCTCTTCTTGGATGACCAGTTGCTCCACGGCCGAGGCGTCGCGACCCCACGGGCTCGGCCAGTGCGGGACGGCCAAGCCGGCGGCCACCAACGACCGGCGACGCTCGGGGCCCCTGAGTGCCTTCACTTCATCGACCACCGGGGCCAACTCGGTGCGTACCCGTTCCGCCTCAGCGGGGAGATCGGTGACCAGTGTCCGGCGAACGCCGCGCCGGGCGAGCGCGACGACATCGGTCTGGTACTCGTCGGGCTCTCCCAACAATTGGCGAGTGGCGACGGACCGCTTCAGGTGGAGATGGGCATCGTGTTCCCATGTGAACCCGATGCCACCCAGTAACTGCACGCACTCCTTGGCGTTCCGTGCGTACCCGTCGAGTACGACAGCACCGGCGACGGCAGCGGCCAGCGCCGACTCGTCCGACGGACCGGCCGTGACCGCTTGGGCGGCATCCCATGCCACCGCGGTGATCTCCTCCACCGTGACCAACATGTTGGCCAGCTTGTGCTTCACCGCCTGGAACTGGCCGATCGGGCGTCCGAACTGCTGTCGGACCTTGGCGTACTCCGAGGCGGTCTCCAGGCACCACCGGGACCCGCCGGCCTCCTCGGCTGCGGCCAGGGTGACCGCCATCTCCCGGAGCCGAGGCATGGTCAGGGTGGGAAACTGGTGCTCAGCTCCGACGATGGCCCGGACGACCTCGACGACGCCCACCCGTCGGGTGGGGTCGAGGCTGGCCAGTGGTCGCACCTGCATCTGGTCGACGTCGAGCAGGCACCAGATGGCCGGGCCGTCGTCCCGTCGGGCCGGAACCAGGGCCACCGAGGCCGTCACGGCGCCGAGCACCGGCCGTAGCGCTCCCGACACACGCACCGCCCCGTCGGCCTCCTGGCCCACGATGTCCAGGTGGGAGGGACCCAGGTACACAGCGGCGGTGACGTTGCCGTCGACAAGGCCCGCCAGCAGTGCGCCGGCCTGACGGGCCGTCCCTGCCTCGGCGATGGCAGCAGAGGCGACCACGGTGGGAAGGAGCGGCCCCGGGAGCAGCGACCATCCGGTCTCCTCCAGGATCACGGCCAACTCGAGCAGGCCGTACCCGGCACCGCCCCATCGCTCGGGGATATGGATCCCGAGCCAACCCTGTGCGGCCATGTCATGCCAGACCGGCTGGAGTTCCTCGGTCTCGTTATCGACGAGTGCCCGGGTGACCTTCGGTTCGCAGTGGGTGTCGAGCCAACGGCGGACGGTCCGGGCCAGGGCTTGGTGCTCCTCGGAGACGGCTATGGGCACGGTCGTGTCCTTCGAGGCGGTCGGCCAGCCGACCAGTGCCTCATGAAGGCGTCACTTCGACGCCATCGCGCCACAGGGAGATGGCACCGGTCGGACAACCGTCTTGGGCTTGCAACAGCTGCTCCTCGTCGGCTTCGGCCGGCTCGAGCACGACGGAGAATCCTTCGTCGTCCAAGTCGAACGCCTTCGGCGCCCAAAAGACGCAGTTCCCCGAACCCATGCACTTGTCGCGATTGATCTGAATCTGGATCGTCAAGGCGATAAGCCTGCCATCTGGACGCATCCTGTGCACCGCCACCGCGGTCCCGACGCCGATGCTGACCGGGTCAGGACATGTTGGTCAGCGGGCCGAGAACGAAACCGGGAGCGACGTCGGCGACCGGAAGGCGAAACCGTGGATATGCGGATCGTCGTCCGGTTCGAGATCGAGACGGATGTCGTCGAGACGGTCGAAGAGGGCATTGACCGCCACTCGCGATTCCATGCGGGCCAGGTGCATTCCCAGGCACATATGGACGCCGAACCCGAAGCCGACGTGCTGTTGGGCCTGACGGAAGATGTCGAACTCGTCGGGGTCGGTATACCGGCGCTCGTCGCGGTTGGCTCCACCGAGGAACAGCCCTACATCGCTGTTGGCCGGAATGGCCACGCCGCCGAGCTCGGTGTCCTTCAGTGTTCGACGGAGGATCATCGTGACCGGCGGCTCCCAACGGAGCGATTCCTCGAATGCCTGGGCGTACAGCGTCCGGTCGTTTCGTACCGCGTTGAGCTGGTCGGGATCCTGCAATAAACCGAAGAGCAGGTTGCCGGTAGCCCGATACGTGGTCTCCACCCCGGCCGGCAGCAGGAGGCGTAGGAAGGCCAGGATGTCCTCGTCGCAGAGCTTCTCACCGTCGATGTCGGCGGCGACGAGATCGCTGATGAGGTCATCGGCCGGATGGAGCCTTCGCTGGTCGATGATGGCCGTCAGGTACGACCCGAGGGCCTCCGAGGCCGCCATGCCGCGCTCCCAGTCCATGGCCACGCTGATCAGCTCGAGCGTCCACTGCTGAAACCGGGAGTAGTCGTCCATGGGCAGACCCAGGATGCGGGCGATGACCCGGACCGGGAACCCGAACGTCAGCTGGCGAACCAGGTCGGCGTGCCCGCGGCCGGCGAATTCGTCGATGAGATCGTCAACCACCGATCGGACCAGACCGGCCTCCCAGCGCTCCAGCACCCGCGACCGGAAGGCGGGCGAGACCAGGGCCCGCTGCAGCTTGTGCTGCGGCGCGTCCATCTGGAGGATGGTCCGGCCCATGACGGCCCCCATGATCCCTTCGTAGACGGTCGATGAATACGTCTTGTCGTCGCGGAGGGCGATCACCACTTCGTCGTGACCCAACACCGAGACGGGCGGAGGCTGCCCTGTGTCCACCGGCGGGGCCGGCACCTCGTTTCCGGTGAAGTCGATCTGGCCGACGTGCACGGCACCTTGCCGTCGCAGCTCGGCCATGCGCGGGTAGGGATCACGGATGTCCCCCGTGACGGTGTCCTGCAGTTCGAAGGGGTCGAAGGTGGCCTCAGCCGTCTCATCGACCTTCACGTCGAGCACAATGCTCATCGTCATCCTTCCTGTCGGCCGAGCAGACCCGGGAGGAGTGCATCCCCACCCCTGCGGCAAGAACATTCTATCCGTATGTTACCCATTCTTCAAGTATGTATCCATAAACCCCGGGTATGTGCACGTGGTCCGGACGTATGGGGACGCATCAGACGGGGGGCCGCGATCCGGGTCGATGGGCAGCCGATGGCGTCCGATCACGGCCAGGCTCGACGTCCTGGTCGGCCACGGCCGATAGCCTGACTTCAACCACGGGTGGGGCAACGCTCAGGCTGTCTGACCGTACGACGTCCGTACTTGGCGTACGATCAGGCATCACAGGGAAGGACGGGGCATGGGGTTTCAGATGACGATGAGGGGCGCCTGGTGAGCCGCCGCCAACCCCGTGGCCAAGAGACCCGTGAGCGCATTCTGGCCGTCGCCCTCAGCCAGTTCGCCGCCCGGGGCTATCACGGGGTGAGCATCGAGGACATTGCCAGTGCCGCTGGCGTGACCAAGGGGGCCGTCTACTACTGGTTCACCGACAAGGACGACATCGGACGGGATCTCCAGCACGACCTGTACGAGCGCCTGGCCCGTGACGGCCTGGCCGCGCTCGAACCCGATGCCGACACGGTCACCAGTATCCGCCGGGCCCTGGAGGTGTTCGTCGACACGTTGGACAACCTCGGGGAGGCCCAGTTCTTCCTCCGCGATGCCTGGACCATTCCCGAGCTCGACGTCGGCACCATCGCCGACGGACAGGACGCATTGGCGTTGCTGCGAGGGGTACTGGTGGGGGGCATGGCCCGAGGGGAGATCGTCGCCCTCGACCCCGACGCACTGGCCCGAGTCCTGTTCGGCGCCCTGACCGAGGCCACGTTGTACATCCTGACCACGGGCGAGCGCACCGCGACCTTGGCCGCCATCGACCACCTCGTCGAGTCCCTCGGGGCGGGCAGCCGGGTGGCCGAGCTGACTCCGCCGGCCGTCAAGAGCCGGCGGGGATGAGACGGCGCAACCAATCGGCGGGATGAAGCACCCACTCGAGCCGCTCACTGCCGCGGAGATCCGTGCCGCCGTCGCCGCGGTACGGGCCGACGGGCGCGTCGACGAGGGCGCCCGCTTCGCCACCATCACGCTCGACGAGCCCTCGAAAGCGGCGCTTTCGGCCTTCCGACCCGGGGACCTCGTCGAACGAAGGGTGCACCTGGTGATCGTGCCGGGCCCCGAGAGCACTGTCATCGAGGCCGTCGTGGCTGTGCCTCCCGCCCAGGCCGAGCTGGGCGCGGCGATCGTCTCGTGGGTCGAGCGGTCCGACGTGCGCCCGGCCTTGTTGTTCGAGGAGTCCATGCGGGCCATCAACGCCCTCAAGAGCGACCCGGACTGGCAAAAGGCCATGCTGCTCCGAGGCATCACCGACTTCGACAAGGTCCAGGTCGACCCCTGGCCCACCGGCAATTTCGGCCGACCGGAAGAGGAGAACCGGCGCATCGCCCGCTGCCTCTCCTATTACCGGGAGAACCGGACCGACAACGGATATGCCCGTCCCATCGAAGGGGTGATCGCCACCGTGGACGCAGCTCGGGGCGAGGTCCTCGAGATGCTGGACTACGGCGTCGTCCCGCTCCCCGACGAAACGGGTAGCTACTATCCCGAAGACAACGGTCCTCTGCGCACCGACCTGTTGCCGCTCGAGATCGTGCAGCCCGAAGGGCCCAGCTTCACCGTCGAGACCAACCTCGTTCGCTGGCAGCGTTGGTCGTTGCGGGTGTCCATGGACCCCCACGACGGCTTGGTGCTGCACACCATCGGCTACGAGGACGGCGGTCGGGTCCGACCCATCCTGCACCGGGCGTCCATCTCCGAGATGGTGGTCCCTTACGGGGACCCGGGCCCCATGCACGGCTGGAAGAACGCCTTCGATGTGGGCGAGTGGGGGCTGGGCCGCATGGCCAACTCGCTCACCTTGGGCTGCGATTGTCTCGGGGAGATCGTCTATCTGGATGCCACCTTGGCCAGCGAGCAGGGCGACCCCTACGTGCTGTCCAACGCGGTGTGCATCCACGAGGAGGACTACGGCATCCTCTGGAAGCACCAGGACCTCCTCGGAGGGCGTACCGAGGTGCGGCGCTCCCGCCGCCTGGTCATCTCGTCCATCGCCACCGTCGGCAACTACGAGTACGGGTTCTACTGGTACTTCTACCTCGACGGGTCCATGCAACTCGAGATCAAGCTGACCGGGATCATGTCGACCCAGGCGCTGGCCCCCGGCGAGCAGTCCCCCTATGCGAGCCTCGTCGCCCCGGGCCTCGCTGCCCCGGTGCACCAGCACCTGTTCTGTGCCCGACTCGACGTCGAGGTCGGAGGGAGCGTCAACGAGGTCCATGAGGTCTCGTGTGAGGCGCTGCCTGTCGGCGACACCAATCCGTGGTCCAACGCCTTCGTCTCGGTGGTCACCAGGCTCGAGTCCGAGCTCGAGGCCCGGCGGAACATCGACCCGGCGTCGAGCCGCCATTGGAAGTTCGTCAACCCCAACGTCTTGAACCGTCTGGGTCAGCCCGTCGCCTACAAGCTCGTGCCCGGCTCGACCCCCACCCTGCTCGCCCACCCGGAGTCCAGCGTGGGGCGACGGGCGGGTTTCGCCCGCCACAATCTCTGGGTCACCCCGTACGCATCGGAGGAGAGACGCGGCGCCGGCGACTACCCCAATCAACACGCCGGCGGCGACGGGCTTCCCTTGTGGACGGCGGCCGATCGATCGCTCATCGATACGAGCATCGTCGCCTGGCACACCTTTGGCGTCACCCATGTCCCCCGTCCCGAGGACTGGCCGGTCATGCCCGTCGAGTACTGCGGCTTCCAGCTCGTTCCGGCCGGGTTCTTCGACGCCAACCCTGCCCTCGACCTCCCCCCCTCATCGAGCCACTGCCACTGATCTGCTCGGCGGACCGCCGGGTCAGCCGCTACCGGCTCTGGCCGCCCGATCGGACGGGACTGAACAGGGCCCGATGCACCATGGTGGTAAGCGTGTCGAGGGTTGCCTCGTCCACCGGCCGGCCCACCAGTTCGCGCATGTAGTGGAAGCGGTCCAGCATGGCCAAGACGGCCATGCTGGTCACCTCGGGATCGAGGTCACCGCCGGGCTGGGCCGCAGCGATCTGGGTCGCCATCGCTTCGCACAGGGCGGTGATCATCCGCCTCATCTGGTCGCCCACGCCCTCGTCCATGGTGGCCAGGTCGGTCCAGGATCGGAACAGCGGCGCATAGCGCAACCACAATGATGAGTAGTCACCGATCCAACCGCGCAGGTGGGCCCAGCTCTCCCCGTCGAGGGCGCCTCCGGCCTCGATCATGGTGTCGGTGGAAAGGCTCGATGCCTCCGACGCCGCTTCGACGGTCAGAGCACGGACCAGGTCATCCTTGTTGGAGAAGTAGAGGTAGAAAGTCCCGTGCGACGTATTGGACAGGTCCACGACGTCCTTCACCCGGGTGCCGTGATAGCCACGTTCGTCGAGCACCTTCATGGCCGCATCGAGGAGCGTCCGCATGGTCTTGCGCCCTTGGCTGCGCAGCGCCCGCTTGCTGGCCGGGATACCCACCACCGGGTCGGTCAGGCCCTCCGGTGGCGCCGACCCGGCCTCGGGCACGAGCCGTCGGGGGTGACCACCGTCCTTGCCGGCGTCGGCGGTCATTGCTTGTCCAACGTGGCTCTGGCCCGATGTACGGGCAACGTGGCTCTGGCCCGATGTGCGGGCACCATGGGGGCTCCTGCCGACGCCACCGTTCTTCGGGTTCGGACCATGGGCGGCATCGGTCAAGGCTGTGGTCGGGTACCTCGGCCGGCCAGCACTTCCTCCATTGCCGCCAGGGCCTGGCGGCAATGGCCGGCGAAGGCCACCGACCCGTGTTCGAGGATGACGGCGTCAGTGGCGAGGTCGAGGGCCCGGTCGACCTGCTGCTCCACGACCAGGAGCGCGGTTCCGGCCCGGTTGATCTCCCGTAGCCCGTCGTAGACGGCCTCAATCACCACCGGGGCCAGGCCGAGCGAGAGCTCGTCGGCCACCAGTAGGCGGGGCGGGACGACCAGCACCTTGGCCAGGGACAAGAGGCGTTGCTGGCCGCCCGACAGGGTGCCTCCGGCCTGCTTGCGGCGTTCGCCGAGCACCGGGAACGCCTGGTAGGCGCGCTCCAGCGACTCGGGGACCTGCCGACGCCCGGCCCGTTGACGGAAGGCCATGACCAGGTTCTCCTCGACGGTCAGGTTGCCGAAGATGCCCCGCCCCTCGGGGACATGGGCCATACCGGCTCGGGCGATCTTGTAGGCGGGCTGACCGGTCATGTCATGACCGTTCAGCCTGATGGCCCCCTCGGTGGTGGGAACGAGCCCGCTCACCACCCGGGCCACGGTGGACTTCCCGGCCCCGTTGGAGCCGAGCAGGGCGGTGATGCTCCCGGCCGGGACGGTGAAACTGACGCCGAAGAGCGCCCGATAGGGCCCGTAGCCCGCGCAGACGCCGTCGACCTCCAGGGCTGGGGTCTCGACGCCGGCAGTGCCGTTGCCCCCGGCCATGGCGGCAGCGGAGGAACTGGAGCCGATCATCCGCTGATCCCAAGGTAGGCGTGGCGAACGGCGGGATCGTCCATGACTTCGTCGAACGTGCCCTGGGCGATGACTTCCCCCAGGTCCATCACGATGGCGCGGTCGACCACGTCCGCCACCATCTGCAGGTCGTGTTCGACCAGCAGGACGGTCATCCCCCGTTCCCGCTGCAGGGTCCGCAGGACGTGGGCCAGCTCCTGGGTCTCGGTGACATCGAGACCCGACGAGGGCTCATCAGCCAGCAACAGGGTGGGATCGGCTACCAGGGCCCGGGCCAACTCCACCAGTCGGCACGAGCCCAGTCCTAGGGCGGACGCCGGGATGTCGGACCGGTCGGCGATGCCGATCAGGTCAAGAATCTCGTTCACCCGGGCCAGCTCGGACGAGGTGGGGCTGCTGCGGTTGCATAGGTCTCGCCATAGCCTTCCCTCCGCACCCCGGGCCCGCTCGGCCACCACCAGGTGCTCGCGCACCGTCATGTCCGAGAACACCTCCACCCGCTGGTACGTGCGACCGATCCCCAACCGGGCCCGCTGGTAGGTGGGAAGCCCGTCGAGCACCGTCCCGCCGAGGACGATCGTCCCGTGGTCGGGGCGGAGTTGTCCGCAGATGCAATTAAACAGCGTGGTCTTGCCCGCCCCGTTGGGTCCGACCAGGCCTACGCTCTCCCCCCGCTCGATGGTGAAGCTCACGTCGCGGACGGCGGCGATGCCCCCGAAGGACTTGGTCACCCCGGCCACCGATACCAGCGAACCATCGAGGGGTACGAAGGTGGGTGTCCCCGCTTCCTGCCTTCGGGACCTCAGGGACCGCTTCACGGTACGACTCCCTGCTCGGGCGCGGACAGGCCGGCATAGCTTCCGTCCATGGCCGGGGCGCCCAGGGGCCGCGCCCCCGCTGATGCCCCTCCGTTCCTGCCCGGGGATTCAGGGGGATCGGGGGAGGAACCGTTGTGGAAGATCAGCCGTTCGAAGCGCAACGTCCATCGGCGTTTCTGGAATTCGAGGATCCCCTCGGGATGGGCGGCGTAGGTGAGGGCCCCGAAGGCGAAGAGCACGAAGGTGAGACCGCCGCCCCCGTAGCGAGAGGGCAGGTAGGTCAGGAGTTGCTGGATGATCACATAGCCCATCCCGGCCTGGATGGCACCCTCGATGGAGCTCACGCCGGTGGTGACCACGATGACCACGAAGGCCAGCGACAGCTGGTAGTTGAACTGCTCGGCGTTGACCGACTGTTGTTGGATGGTGAGGATGGTGCCGCCGATGCCGGCCACCACCCCCGAGATGGCGAAGATCAGGATCCGCTGCCAGGTCAGGTTGATCCCGATGCCTGCAGCCGCCGTCTCACTGCCCCGCATGGCCGTCAGGTAGCGGCCCGTCGTACCGTTGCGCACCAGGGTGACGCCGATCACGCAGATCAGCAGCACGATCATTGACAGGACAAAGAGGGCATGGCCGTCGGCATTGAGAATGCCCAGACCCACCCACTTGGCCTGCACGGTGAGGGCATGGCCGTTGGCCTGGTTGATCTGGGTGAACACCGAGTTGTCGAAGAACAGGGCAGCGGCCACGGTCATGAGGGCCAATCCCAGCCCCCGCAGCCGCAGTGAGGCCAGGGCCAGCACCACCGCCACCACGGCCGCCGCGGCCGCGCCAACCACCGCGCCGACCAGGTAGTTGAGGCCGATGTGGTTGGCCAGTTGGGCGGCAGTGAACGCCCCCACCCCGGCCAGGGTGGCCTGGGCCAAGGAAAGCTGGCCGCCCATGCCGGTGATCAGGGTGATGGACAAGAAGATGGTGGAAAAGGCCAAGCCGGCGTTGAAGACGCTCTCCCAGGACTGCGGGATCCACGACAGCATCGACACGATGAAACCGGCCAGGAGCACGTACCACAGGATCCTGATCACCCGGCCCAGTTGGGGGGCCCTCGTGGCGGCGATGGTCGGTGGCGGTGGAGGGTCGATCGAGGCCATGGGATCCTCGTCGTCGTGCAGTTGGCGCATGCCCCGCACGATCAACAGGGCGGCCACCAGCACGATGAAGGGCAGCGAGGGAAGGACGGCGGCGGACCAGGGGCTCGAGGCCGGCAGGTAGCCCTGGAGCACGGTGTCGGCGACGCCCATGAGGATGCCGACCAGGACAGCGATGGGCATCGATCGCAGCGTGGCCCACGCCGCGGCGGCGAATGCGGCCACCAGCAAGGTGGCGTAGTCCTGCGACTGGAGCTGACCGTAGATGGGGGCCAGGAGCACTCCGGCCAGTCCGGCCATGAAGCTGGAGACGGCCCAGGCAATGGCGATCACCCGCCCCGAGTTCACCCCGTCCAGTTGAACCAGCCGCCGGCTCTCCACCGCGCCGCGCATCTGCAGCCCCAGGTTGGTGAAGCGCATGAGGATGATCAAGGCGACCAGCACGATGGCGGTGACCACCACCGAGCTGAGGTAGATCCCGTTGATCGGCGTGTTGGCCACCCGGAAGTACACCGTGTTGGGATTGAACAGGATGCTTGGCGAGTTGTACTGGTTGGCGCTGCCGAACAGCACCGGCAAGAGGGCGGGAATGCCGACGAACAGTGCGATGCCGGTCACCAGCTTGGCCGTGGTGTTGGTGTTGGGGATCTTGCGGAAGAGGTAGCGGTCGAAGATCAGCCCCAGCAGTGGCGCCAGCAGCACCACCGACAGGAGAAAAGCCAGCCAGATGGGGAGTCCTTCGTTCTGGACCAACTTGGTGTAGACGAACGCCGAGGTGTAGGCCTGGGCCCCGAAGGCGAAGTTGAACACACCGGTGGCCTGGTAGGTGAGCACCAGGCCCACGGCGACAATGGCGTAGGTGCACCCATAGGGGATGCCGGGAATGGCATAGCCGATGAAGTGCGACACGGGGCCCAGGTCCTAGCTGGTGCCCGTGGTCAGGGCCGGAGTACGTATCTGATCCAGGTTCCCGCTGCCGCCCCCCGCGTGCCGCTCTGCCCTGACGGTGTTCACGTTCCCGGGGTTCCCGGCGGTGGCGTCACCGGGATCGGGTTCTTGTTGTTCACCTTCTTATTGAAGCAGGCGAAGACCTGGTGGCCTTTGATGGCCACCGGTATGAACTTGGATCCCGTGACTTTCACGAAGGCGCTGCAGGTCGGGTAGGTCTGGGTGGTGTGCAGCTTGGTCCAGTCGGTCACAGCCGAGATGCCCCCGGCGGTGAAGTTGGTGATCTTGTTGGTCTGGGCGACGATGTTCCCCGGTGTCAGGTTGGACCCTGCCTTTTGGACCCCGGCGGCCAGGAGGGCGGCCGATTGCCAGCCCTGCAGGGCCTGATCGTTGAATTCGAACTTCGGCTCGTACTTCTTCATGGCCGTGAGGTACTGCTGCATGCCCGGATAGACGCCGGGGAAGGCCTTGGGCGCCTGGAAGGGGACGTTGCCATTCACGTTGAAGTAGACGCCCTGCATCAGCGAGCTGTACTGGTTGAGGACCGACTGGTCGTAGCCGCTGAGCCACAGCTGGTGGACGTTGAGGCCGTACTGCTTGATGGCGCGGGCCAACGTGATGTTGTCAGAGGACTGCATGCAGCTCACCACGAAGTCGGTTCCCGCCTGCTGCATCTTCTGGACGGCGGAGCTGTAGTTCCCGCCGAGCTGGGCCGAGAGGTCGGTGTAGCTGACGGTGACGCCGGCGGCCTTCAGGCCGTTGGCGAACGCGTTACAGGCGCCAAACGAAGAGGTGATGGCCGACCCGTAGCTCATGACGGCCACCGACTTCGATTTGGTCTGCTTGATGATCCACGCTATTGGGGCCACCCCGGCCGTGTAGTTCTGAACGGAGCCACCGGCGGCGAACAGGTTGTTCGGACCGACCCAGTTGTTGCTCACGTTGTAGCCGTAGGTGGGAACGCCGGATTGGGAGTAGAGGCTCGGGTTGAAGAAGTAGGTCGAGATGGCCACGGCGGAGACGTGATCCTGCTGGAGCAGGGTGTGGGTCAGCTGGGTGAACTGGCTGGGGTTGCCGCCGTCGTCCAGGTTGGCCGCCAGTACCAGCTTGTGCCCGTTGACCCCTCCGGTGGCGTTGACCATGTCGAAGTAGGCTTGCATCCCGGGCACGAATGCGTCGAAGTCAGCGGCGATGGGACCGGTGAGCGACGAGATGGCGCCCACGCTGATGTTCCCCGTTGCCGGGCTCGTGCTCGCCGCCGCGCTCGAGCCGATGCCCGAAACTCCGGCCAGTACGGCGGTGGCCACCGTCACCGCCATGATCGTCCCGGACAACCGTTTCGTCTGGTGTCGCATGTTCCCCCCAGTCCCCCAACCTCTGAGCACCCGAGGGTGCCCGGCCGGTACATCTTGCCCTCCCCGAGGGCCCAACGGGCGGCGGCTCCCTACGCCACCACCTGCGGTCCTCGCGGGTCGGAGATGCACAATACCTGTTTTCCCGCCTGAGTTCTATGATACGCGTGTCAGGGTCGTGGAGGTCAAGGATTGGTCCGACATTCGGCCTGATTTCTGGGCGACTACCGGGAGTCGGCCGCGCTCACGAAGCGACCCCGTACCTCGTGCTTCAACACCTTGCCGGCAGGGTTACGAGGCAACTGGTCGACGAACTCCCACCGTCTCGGCACCTTGTAGCCGGCCAACGAAGCCAGGCAGTGCTCCCGGAGCGCCTCGCCGTCAACCTCTCGTCCGGGGCGCAACGCCACCACGGCGGCCACGTCCTCGCCCAGGACCTCGTGAGGTATGCCGACGACGGCGACCTCGGCCACAGCCGGGTGCGACAAGATGACATGCTCCACGTCGACTGCGTAGATGTTGCTGCCACCCCGGATGATCACGTCCTTGGCCCGGCCTCCGATGTAGAGATAGCCGTCCTCGTCGAGCCGACCGATGTCACCGGTTCGGAGCCAGCCGTCGACCCAGGCGTTCGCCGTGGCCTCCGGGTCGTCGAAGTACTCGCGTGGGCGACCCGGGATCCGTAATCGCACCTCGCCGTACTCCCCCGGCGGGACGGCCACGCCGTTGTCGTCGACGCAAAGGACCTCGGCGGGCGGAAGGGGCTTGCCCACCGACCCCGGACGGCGGACGGCCTCGCCCTTGGGCATGAGGCAATAGACCGACCCGGCTTCGGTCATGCCGTAGTTGTTGGAGACGGTTGCATCGGGCATCCGCTCCTGCAGCCGGTCGATGGCCTCCGGCGCCAGGGGCGCACTGCCGACCGAACACATCTGGATCGAGGAAAGGTCTGCCTGTTCGAAGCGAGGGTGGCCCAAGAGGAGCTGGACCATGGCCGGGACCAAGAACACGGCCATCGGTCGATCGGATGCGACGAACTCGAGCCACCGCCCCGCGTCGAACTGAGGTTGATAGACGCTGGTCAACCCGAGCTTCATCGGCGTGTAGACGAAGGTCACACCGGCGAAGGTGGCCAGTGGGCTGGCGTGTAGCCACAGGTCCCCGCTCCACGACGGCGTGGAGTTGGGGACCGACGACGCATTGGCGTGACGCACGGCCACGCCCTTGGGATGTCCCGTGGTCCCCGACGTGAACAGGATCTCGGAGAGGTCGTCCTCGTCTACGGGAACCTGGTACTCCGAGTCGTCGTCGTCGTCGAGCATCGTGTCCCAGGGGATCCGGAGAGGCGACCCTCCCGTCCCGTCTTCGGGCCGGAGCGGCGAATCGTCGGCCCCCTCGCCTATCGATGCATCGACGACGACGGACAGCCCGGCCAGTCCGTTGGGGTCCTCCGCCGCACTGGACAGCGCGCTGGCTACCCGTTCGTCGTCGGCGACGATGGCCACCACACCGGCATGGGCCAGCATGTGGGCCACCTCGGTGGGTGCCAAGCGGGGGTCGAGGGGCACGGCCACCGCTCCGGCCTTGTGGATAGCGGCATAAGCGACGACCCAGCGAAGAGCGTTGACCGCGCTCAGGCGGATAGCGACGGGGTCGCCATGGTGCACCCCGGCCCCGACCAAACCTCGAGCAAGGCGGTTGGACTGCGTATCCCAGGCACTGAAGGTGAGGTGCCCGCCGTCGACGACGCGATAGCCGATCTCATCCGGGTAGAGCCGTGCCATGGCGGCCAGCTGCGCGACCTGCACGCCGGTCTGGCTTGGCGTCGTACCGCTCATGGGTGTCCACCTTTCGTCAGCGCACCCGGCGTGGGTGTCAACGCCGCGGTACCGTCATCTCCGGCCCTACATCATGAACCTTCTGGCCGTAGAAGACATCTCCCCCCGATCCAAGGAGTCATCCATGCCTGGCGATGCTGACTTTGGCGGCCGGATCGGTAATGACTGGCGCGATTCGGAGCCGTGGTGGCCGCCGGTGCCCGAGCCGCCCGAGGGAGCTCCCAACGACGTCCTGGTC
>JAUTXB010000052.1 GCA_030838245.1 Acidimicrobiaceae bacterium | reverse complement strand
GGCTGACGTCCACATCGCTGACCTGGGAACTCCTGGGGTACGGTTCGCTCGGGTAGGCCGGCTGCGAGCTGTGGGCACGCTCA
This sequence comes from Acidimicrobiaceae bacterium, assembly GCA_030838245.1. Next base: position 7,283 of record JAUTXB010000052.1, on the reverse strand, counting down.
CTGCCCACGTTCGAGGGGAGGGCACCATGACCGGGTTCGCCACAGAGGAAGCAACGCCGCCGCCCGCCTTATTGCACGATCTGTCGGCGACGAGCGGTGAGCGACGAGGCGCCGGCAAGGACGCCCGTGAGCGGTCTCGACGGGCCGAGCTCGGGCAGTGGCGGGCGGACGAGCGCGGGCACGACGCCCTGCAGACGATCCTGGCCCAGAACGAGATCCGGGTCCCCGAGCTCCTTCCCATCCGCCACCAGCGCATGGCCGCCTCACCGTGGAATTACTACCGGGGAGCAGCGGCGGTGATGGCGGCCGATCTCGCGTCCAAACCCGACAGCGGGCTCATGGTGCAGCTTTGCGGGGACGCCCACGTCCTCAACTTCGGGCTCTGGGCGACTCCCGAGCGGAACCTCATGTTCGACCTACGCGACTTCGACGAGACCCTGCCCGGCCCGTTCGAGTGGGACGTCAAGCGTCTCGCAGCCAGCCTGGTGGTCCTGGCACGCGAGAACGGGCTTAAGCAAAAGAGAGCCGATGACGCAGTCGCCGCTGCGGTCGAGGCCTACCGGCAGCGCATACGCCGGTACGCGCGCATGCCCGAGCTCGACATCTGGTACGACGGTATCCATGTCGACAGTCTGATCGGCTACTACGAGCCGGCCGATCGCGGCCAGATCTCGGTCCACATCGAGAAGCAGAAAAAGAAGCGCACGAGCCGCGGCGCCTTCGCCAAGCTCGCGGCCATGACCCATGGCCGCCCGCGAATCACCGAGGACCCGCCGCTACGGGTGGCGATCGATGACGACGAGCAGGACGATCTGGTCGACCACCTCCTCGCCGACTACCGCCTGACCTTGCAAGAGGACAGACGGAGCCTGTTCGACCGGTTCACACCGGTTGACGCCGTTCGCCAGGTGGTGGGGGTGGGCAGCGTCGGGATGCGGGTCTATCTGGTCCTCTTCGAGGGGCGGACTGGGGCTGACCCGCTGTTCTTGCAGGTCAAACAGGCCGGTCCCTCGGTGTACGAGGCCCATGCCCGACCCAGCCGGCACGACCATCATGGAGCCCGAGTGATCAACGGGAAGCGCCTGGTCCAGAGCGCCACCGACATCTTCGTCGGTTGGGGATCACTGCACGGGAGGGACTACTACGTCCGACAGTTCCGAGACATGAAGATCATACCGACCACCACGTTTATGACTCCTCGGCTGGCCGAGTTCGCCACCGCCTGCGGGGAGACGCTCGCCCGGGCCCATGCCCGCACCGGCGACCCGATGGCCATCGACAGCTATATCGGAAAGGGCCCGAAGTTCGTCAAGGCGACAAGGCAATTCGCCAGCCTGTACGCCGATCAGAACACGCGTGACCACGCCCAGCTCGTTGCGGCCATCGCGGCCGGAAGGGTCGAGAGCCTGCACGGTTGAGCTTCAGCCGGCGATCGGCCACCGGTGCGAGGAGCGGCTCGTCCCGGCCCCGGAGCGGTCGGCGAGCTGGTCGACCAGCTCGCCCGCATGGGACCGGAAGCGGTCGATGTTGCGGCGCTTCACATCTTCGTAGCCCCTGATCTCCTCGGCCGACGCGGCGATGGCCGTCACCAGGGCAGCGGATGCCGGGCTCAGCTGCTCGAGTGACCCGGTCATCAGGGTCTGGTACTCGGAGATGAGGGACCGCTCGGTCCGGCGCATCCGGGACCAGCCGAACGGGTCAAGGGGGGTACCCCGCACGTGCCGACCGGCCCGGAGCACTGAGAACATTGGCCGTGCCGCGGGGCCGAGGCTGATCTTGCGTTTGAGCCCCAATGCTTTGAGCACAGGCGGGTGCAACAGCACCTTGGTGGTGGCCCTCTCGCCGAATTCGGCGGTAAGCGCCGCCTGTTGGGCCGAGTCGAGATGGAGGCGCGCCACCTCGTACTCGTCCTTGTACGCCATCAGCTTGTGGAGACCGCGGGCGAAGGCGGTCGTCACGGGGAAGGTGGCGTCGCCGGTCCGCTCGCCCTCGATGCCGGCGGTCCGCAGTACCTCGTCGAGGTAGCGCCGTGCGTACGCGGTGCTCTGGTAACCGGCCAGGTCGGCCACGCGCAGCTCCAGTAGGTCGACCAATGTGGCCGGTGCCGAGGCCAGCAACGGGCGCAATGAGACCGGTGGAACCGGCACCGGCGGCGGGACCGGGGCCAGCGCAACCGTGACGGCGGCTGGGTCGACCACCGAGGCCCGCCCCCAGCGGAAGGCCGCCCGGTTCTCTGCTGCCCCGGTCCCGTTGAGGCGGATCGCCTCTTCGATGGCGGCAGCCGTGACCGGCAGGCAGCCGTGCTGGTAGGCGGCGCCGAGCATGACCAGGTTGGTCGGAAGGTGATCGCCGAAAAGCCGTTCGGAGATCCACTGGGCGTCGAGGTAGAGGTTCTCGGACGCCCTGGTGGCCCGGTCGATGCGTGCCGTGTCCTTGGGGAAGGGGATCGACGGGTCCCGCACCATCGAGGCGGTGGCCACCTGGGCCGTATTGACCACAGCCACGGTGCGCCCCGGATCGGCCACGGCCAAGTTCTCGTCGCTCGCCGCGCCGAGCAGGTCGAGCCCGAGCAACAGGTCCGCCGAACGAGCACCGGCCTTGACCGCCGCGTCGATCGGTCGGGCGGCGATGCGCACGTCAGATATCACCGGGCCGCCCTTTTGGGCCAAGCCGGTCTGGTCGAGGCCGCCGGCGTAGAGACCGTCGAGGTGGGCGGCCATCTGCAGGATGCGCGAGACGGTCACCACCCCGGTCCCCCCGACACCGGGCATGCGCACCAGCATGTCGTCCCCGGTGCGGCGTTTCAGCGGTGGACCCAAGTCGACCGGTGGCTCGCCGAACCGCGGGGACGAACCGGCACGCCGCCGCTGTCCCTGGGCGGGGGTCACCATCACGAACGAGGGGCAGTCCCCTCGCAGGCACGACAGGTCGTGGTTGCACGATCCCTGGTGAATCGTCGTCTTGCGCCCGAAGTCGGTCTCGACCGGTACGACCGACAGGCAGCTCGACTTCTCCCCGCAGTCACCGCACCCCTCGCATACCCGCGGGTTGATCCAGACCCGGGTCGTCGGCTCCGGCAGTCGGCCGCGCCTTCGCAGCCGACGTTCCTCCGCCGCACAGCGGTCGTCGTGGATAACCATGGTGACGCCACCGACCTGGCGAAGCTCTCGAAGCGATTCGGGCAGATCGTCCCGGTGGCGGACCTCGGCGATCGGATCGAGGGAGACCCCGCGGTAGCGCTTGGGCTCGGGCGTGGTGATGATGACCCGGCGGACCCCTTCGATGGCCAACAGGCGAGTCAGCTCGGGTACCGCCATCCGACCCTCGGGGGCCTGGCCGCCGGTCATGGCCACCGCATCGTTGTACAGAAGCTTGTAGGTGATGTCCACGCCGGCTGCCACCGCGGCCCGCACGGCCAGCGAGCCGGAATGGAAGAAGGTCCCGTCCCCGATGTTCTGCTCGTAGTGCTGGCCGCGGGCGAACGGTGCCAGCCCGGTCCACTGGGCTCCCTCGCCGCCCATCTGGGTCATCCCAACCTGGTGCCCCCGACCGCGGGTGTCGAAGCCGGCCATGATGTGGCACCCGATCCCCAGACCCACCAGTTGGTCGTCATCGGACCGGGTCGAGATGTTGTGCGGGCATCCGGAGCAAAACGCGGGCGTGCGGGCCGGGGGCGCAGCCACGTGGAGCACGAGCTGCTGTCGCCGGGCCAGGGCGTCGATGCGCGCTCGGGCGGCGACCGGAAGCCGGTCAGAGGGAAGGCGCGCGGCCAGCACACGCATGACGGTGTCGCCGTCGACCGATCCCGAAGCCGGGACCAGGGGACGACCCTCGGGGTCCAACTTGCCCACGACCAGAGGCTGCTCGGTCCGGCCGTAGAGGGCCTCTTTGAGCTGGGACTCGATGAACGATGCCTTGTCCTCGATCACTACCACCTCGTCGAGCCCCGCCGTCAACCGGCGGAGCTCGGCACCGTCGATCGGCCACGGCAGGGAAATCCTGATGAGGCGCAGCCCAATGTGGGCACAGGCCTCGGCGTCCAGACCCATCTCCTCCAGCGCCCGCAGGGTGGTGCTGTAGGTATACCCGGCGGCCACGATGCCTAGGCGAGCCCGGGGTGAGTCGAAGGTGACGGCGTTGAGCGATACCAGCCGGGCGTACTCGAGCGCCCGCGGGAGACGGACACCCACGAGGTGCTCTTCCGCCTCGACTGCGTTTGGTCCCACCAGCAATGGGGTGTGGGCGACGCGGGTGGTGTCGGGAGCAGGGATCTCTGGCCACGGCGCGCCGAGGTCGACCACCGCACTCCCGTCGGCCACGTCGGCGACGATCTGCAGGCCGACCCACAGTCCCGAGTAGCGCGAGAGGGCGACGGCGTGGAGACCCAGGCGCACCACCTCTGAGACCGATCCGGGCGACAGCAGTGGCATGTTCAGGCTCGCGGCCATCGATACCGAGGAACTGGGGAGTGTCGACGATTTGCACGTTGGGTCGTCCCCGATGAGGGCCACGGCCCCGCCGAGCGGCGCCGTCCCCGCATAGTTGCCGTGCCGGATCGCGTCGGCGGCACGATCGAGACCGGGGTTCTTGCCGTACCAAAAGCCCACCACGCCGTCGTGGTCGTGACCGGGCACGTCGGCCAGCAGCTGGCTTCCGGCGACCGCGGTGGCGGCGAGTTCCTCGTTGAGCGCCGGGGCGAACACCACGCTTTCCTCCTCGAGCCGGCGGCGGGCGCGGTCGAGCTCGAGGTCGAGCCCGGCCAGGGGGGAGCCCTCATAGCCGCTCACGAAGGCGGCGGTATCGAACCCACGGCTGCGGTCCAACCGGCGCTGGTCGAGCACGAGCCGCACGATCGCCTGGATGCCGGACATGAGGGCACGGCCCTCGCCGACGCGGTAGACGTCGTCGAGGCTCACCGGAGAGCCGTCTGCATGGGCCGTGCTGTCTGCGGCGAACGCGCCCGCCGCCTCTACTGCTGCCCCACCTGGACCCGCGCCGCCGCCTGCGACCCTCGGGTGCCGCCGGGCGACCCCCATCGGCTCAGTTGAGTAGGGCGATCGGACGCCCAAGTCGGTCCGACGCCATCTCCTCGGCCACCGTCACCGGGGTCTGCGCCGTGCGATCGGCCTCGGTGACGATCCGCGACACGCGATCCCCGATGGCGAGCAATGAGCCCTCGAGCTTGTCGGCGCCCCAGCTGGAGCGCCGGGCATGGATCTGGATGACACCCCCTGCGTTGATCACGAAGTCAGGCACGTAGACGATGCCCCGTTGATCCAGCAGCTCGGCGACGTCGTGGGTGGCCAGCACATCGTTGGCGCCGCCGGCCACGATGCGGCACTGCAGTGCGTCGACGGTGGACCGGTCGATGACCTTGGCCAATGCGCACGGGGCTAGCACGTCGCATGGGGTTGTTACCACCCCTTCCGGATCGACTACCCGGCCGCCGACCTCCTGGGCGACGGCGCTTGCCCGGATCGAATCGACGTCGGCCACCGAGATCCGGCAACCGGCCACGGCCAACCTCCGGGCGAGGTCGGCACCGACGTGTCCGGCGCCCTGCACGACGACGTGGGCGCCGGGCAGGTCCCGGCCGTCGCACGAGAGAGCGGCTCGGATACCGGCGAAGACCCCGAGGGCGGTCCATGGCGAAGGATCCTCGTGATCGCAGGACACCTCGCCGGCGACCATGCCGATCACGGCCAGGTCCTCGACCGAAGTTCCCATGTCGACTCCGGGGATGTAGGCCCCTCCGAGGCGGTCCACGAACCTCCCGAAGGCCCGCAGTTGATCCTGGCGATGGGTGGGTGCATCGGCCTCGTCTTCATCGACCGGGTCCTTCACCAACACCGATTTGGCGCCGCCGTAAGGGAGGTCTGCGCAGGCGTTCTTGAGCGTCATGACCCGGGCCAGCCGGCGAGCCTCGTGCTCGGCCGCATGCTCGTCGGGATAGGCCTGCCACCGCACCCCTCCGAGCCCGGGCCCCAGGGTGGTGTCGTCGATTGCGATCACCGCTCGCAGCCCGCTGACCCGGTCGTGGCAACGGGTCAACTGCTCCATTTCGTCCAGCTCCCAATGCAATTCGCTCACGCCACAATTCAAGTGGCTTTGGCCCCCGGCGTGAACCACAATTCTTCCATACTGGGACAATTACGCAATAGAATGATGGAATACCGCGATATGACGCAAATAATGACACGGTGGGTTGGGAGGCTCAGGGGTATGGACGACGGAACGGATCCGGCCGAAACGGCGGAGTTGGACTCGACCGACCACGAGATCCTGGCGCTGCTCGAGGAGAACGCCCGGCGCACCATGTCCGACATCGCCGAGCGGGTGGCCCTGTCCACCTCCGCGGTCAAGCGACGCATTGATCGGATGGAGCAGACCGGGGTGATCACGGGCTACAGCGTGGTCATCGACCATGCCAAAGTGGGGCGCCCCATTCAGGCCTTCACCGAGGTGCGGTTTGCCGGGACGGCGGACATGGGAGAGATCCGCAGCGCTGCGATCCGCCTACCCGAAGTGCAGGCCGTGTTCACCACCGCCGGTGACCCCGACGCGCTGGTGTGGATCCGGGTGCCCGATGTCAAGCGGCTCGGGCAGGTCATCGAGCAGCTGCGCCGCAGCGGCCGGGTGACGGGTACGAAGACCCTCATCGTGTTGGGTACCTGGACTCGCCACCGCATGCTGTCCACCATCGGATCGGACTAATTCGCATCGTGCTCACTTCTCTGACAACTGCAGAGCGAAGGTCTTGGTCGAGTTCCCTGTAGTCCCCCACATGATGAGGCTGTGACCGGTCCATACCACTGAACACGACGGACCAATGGTGCCAGCGGGTACTGACGGCAAGCCTGTGACTGTGTTCGCCCCGACGTCGAAGACAAAACTGTCTCCAAGCTTGAAGCCGAAATGTGGACCGATCCGAACGCCGGTTCGGCGCTGTCTCCGAGCGCCCCGGCCTCGTGGTTTATGCGGCTCCGTCAGAGGGTGACACCGGCATGCTTGAGATCGGATCATGGGAGACGCTCCGATCCCGGCTCCGCCACGCCGCCTATGAGGGCTAGATCCGACTTCAGGATTTGGACCTCGACGCAGCCCGTGCTCATTTCGACATCTGTACTCAGGTCCGATCAGGTCTCAAGTGCGAGGATTACCCTGGACATGGGTTTGCGGCGGCGAGAGGAGGGCGCCCATGCCTTCGACCCGGCTGACGATCTACCTGCTTGGTGAAGGGGTCACCGAACCTGCCCAGGCGCTGAACCGCGACAAGACGCCTA
>JAUTXB010000051.1 GCA_030838245.1 Acidimicrobiaceae bacterium | reverse complement strand
CGAGATGGTGAAGATCGCTGGCAGCGTCATCCCCGCAGGCGTCATGGGTGGCTATGACCCGGCTATCACGCTGTTCAACACCTGGCAGGCGACGAGTGGCTTCGCACATGCGCGGCCCTGGGCCGCGCTGCCTGCAGCCGAGGAGGCGGTGCGCAGGCTCCGGGCATTGTCGGCACCGTCGAGCGATCCGGTCTAAGAACCGGCATGCCGCGATCGGTGGGGACCGGGACCGGGACCGGGGCCGGGGCGGTGGCCGCCGACGGCAAGCCCGTGACCCCGGCAAGCGATACGGCGCCGGGATCCACTCGTACCAGCGGAACACCAAGTCGGAGCGCCTGGCCTGTGGGGGGTGCTGTCGGAACGAACGCCTCGGTCTGGCCCAGCTGCCGGCGGGCCGCCGTGGAGACTTCGCCGGCGCCATGGGGGGCGGCCAACTCCTCGAAGCGGACGGGGGCCCCCTCGCTCCACAGCCCGGCAGCGAGACGAAGGAGCTGCCCCATGCCCGGATGTTTGGCCGAACCCGCGCTCAACGTGCAGAGCTCCCGATCGTGGAGGGTGTCGTCCAAAAAGGCGCTCACCGACCCGAACCCCATCTGCACGAAGACCCGAAACCCAGCTCGGTACATGGCCTCGGCCAGCTGCCGGAAGCGCACCGGCTCGACCAAGTGGCGAAGCGAGAGCCGCCGGACATCCTCGGCCCCTTCGGGGTAGGGAGCCACAGCGGTGGCCGACCACAGCGGAACCTCAGGTGGCTCGAACTCGATGCGGTCGTAGGTCTGGCGGAAGGGACCGAGAAAGGGCTCGAAGGCCGGCGAATGGAAGCCCGAACGGATGGGCAGTTCCTGGCAGATCACACCGGCGTCTCGCAGCCTCCGGGCCGCCTCGGCACACCCGGCCTGGTCACCGCACAGGACCGACTGGTGGAGGCAATTGTCGTGCGACACCGTCATCGACGGCAGGTCCCTGATCGCCGCCTCGGCCTTGGTCACGTCGGCCCCCACCATGAGGTAGGCCACGTCGGGAACGCTGAGGCGGGTGGGCAACAGGCCGTTGCTCAATTCGTCCACGATGGCCCGGGGAACCATCCCGGTGGCGATGAGCCCGCTCCACTCCCCCAGGCTGTGACCGGCCATCGCATCGGGAGCCACGCCCAGGCGCCGCAAGGCTGCGTCCAGGATCCTCCCGGTCCAGAGGATGGACCGGGACTGGCGCTCGAGCTCGGTGTCCCCGAAGTCGGGCGACTCTGTCCAGCCGAAGTGGCGGGCCACGGCGGTGGCATCGGAGTTCTGATTGGGCTCGACCCCGGGGAAGACGAGGGCCAAGCGGCCGCCCCTGTCGAGCAGGCCCTCGGGACTGAACCACACGTCGTTCCGCCCCCGCCACGGCTTTCCCCCGGTGACCACCCGGCGGGCCAGGTCCAGGCGGGCCGGCTTGGGATCGACCAGTGCGAGCCGGAACGGGCCGGCCGGGGATTGTGGTGGTCGCAAGCGGTCGTCTCGCTCGAGGAGGTCGGGGGCATCGAGCTGCGCGCGCAATCCGGCGGCGTCCTCGGCTGCCAACAGGACCACCCGACCACCGGGTGGCTGCTTGGGTCCGCCATTTCGGGTCAGCCGGGCGTCGGCGCCTGGATCCTGTTGGAGAACCGGCGCTGATTCCTGATCCGACCGGGCCCGCCGACGCGTCGTACGAGGGCCGACGGCGTCGACATGGGCGCGAAGGACGGCGTGGGTGTTGATCCCGCCGAAGCCGAAGGCATTCACCGCCGCAACCCGCATCGTCGGGTCGACATCCCAGTCGACTGCGGTCGAGGACGTCCGAAATCGGGTTCCCTCCAGCCGGGGGTCCGGTTCGTCGCAGTGCAGGGTGGGCGGGGCCATCCCGTGATGCAGGGCCAGTGCTGCCTTGATGAGGCCGGCCGCACCGGCCGCGGGCATGGCGTGGCCGATCATCGACTTCACCGACCCGACCACGGCGCGGCCGCCGTCGGGGTAGTGATCGGGCCCGCTGGCGCCGCCACCCGAACTGGCTCCGCCCGCTCCGGCCTTGGGCTGCCGGCCGAAGAACCGGGCCAGGGTCTCGAGCTCGGCCGCGTCCCCCGTCGGGGTGGCGGTGCCGTGGGCCTCGACCAGTCCACACGATGCCGGGTCCAGGCCCGACTCCGACCAGGCCCGCTCGAGGGCCAACAGCTGACCGGCCACGCTCGGCTTCATCAAGCTGACGTCTCGCCCGTCGGATGACACCCCCAACCCACACAACACGGCGTAGATACGGTCTCCGTCCCGCTCGGCGTCCTCGAGCCGCTTCAGCGCCACCATTCCGGCGCCCTCACCGATGAGCAGCCCGTCGGCCCGGCGATCGAACGGGCGGATCTGCTGGCTGGGACTGAGGGCCCGCAGCTGGGTGAAGACGCTCCACAACGTCACGTCGTGGCACAGGTGGACCCCGCCGGCCAGTACCAGGTCGCAGCGTCCGCTCCGCAGCTCCCGCATGCCCGCGTCGACAGCCAGCAACGAGCTGGCACAGGCGCCGTCGACGGTGTAGGCCGGCCCATGGAGGTCGAGCCGGTTGGCGATACGCGAGGCGACCAAGTTGGGCACCAGGTCGATGGCCGACTCCGGTCGATCCGGTCCCAGCTGCCCGACGAAAGCGTCCTTCACCTCGGACAGCCGCTGTTCGCCGATCTCGGGGAGCAACGAGCGCACGCTCTCGACCAGTTGCTGGGCGGTTCGCACCCGTTGGTCCAGGCGGGCCACCCCCGGGGTCAGGTAGCCGCCTCGACCGACGACGACCCCGGTGCGCTCGGCTATCGCTGCGGCCCGGTCGCCGCCGGCATCGTCGAGGGCGGCCCGAGCCACCCGGAGGGCGACCAACTGGTCGGGCTCTACCCCGTCGACGGCGTTGGGCATGATCCCGAACGGCTGCGGGTCGAACGTGGCCAACTCGCCGAGGAACCCGCCCCGGCGACAGTAGAACCGGTCCGGGCCGGTGCCGTCGGGGTCGTAGAACACGGGATCCCACCGGTCGGACGGCGCGTCGGTGATGGCGTCTCGACCCTCGACCAGGTTCTGCCAGAACGAGTCGAGATCAGCAGCCCCGGGGAACAGCGCGGCCATCCCAACGACGGCGATGCCCTGACCACTCTCGGAGTATGTTTGCCGGGAACCAGCCACGGCCTACCCGTCGCCCATCGGCATCGAGGGAGCTCCGATCGGGGTGGAGGGAGCTCCGATCGGGGTGGAGGGAGCTCCGATCGGGGTGGACGGGGCTTCCATCGGCGTGGACGGGGCTTCGAAGGTCGACACCCGGGCCCGAGCCAGGACGATCTCCGGTTCGGGCAACGAGGTGCGGAGCTCGTCCAGCAGCCGGGCCACCCCGTCCTCGGGATCCACCAGCCCCACGCCCCGGCGGGCGTACTCCCGATCGAGCTGGGGTGTGACCATGCCGCTTCCGGCCCACGGACCCCAGTCGACGGCCACCACCGGGCCGAACTGCTGCGAGGTCAGTGACCATGCCAGCGCGGCCAGGGCGTCGTTGGCCGCGCTGTAGTCGACCTGGCCCTTGTTTCCGAAAGCGCCCGAGACGCTGGTGAACAGGACGAGGAACGGGTACGGCTCCCGAACGGCGCTGACCAGCGTGTGCGCCGAACCCACCTTGGTGTCGAACACCCGGCGGAACGATTCGGGGGTCTTGTCAGCCAACAACCGGTCCTCGATGACCCCGGCGCCGTGGACAATGCCATCGAGCCGACCGTGGCGGTCGTACACCGAGTCGACCACCCTGGTCAGCGCGTCCGCGTCCCGCACGTCGACGGCGTGGTACGACGCCTTCACGCCGGCGTTGTCGATGGCCGACAGCGTCGAGCGGATCTCACGGGCGGCCAGCAGCCGGGCCACCGATGCTTCGATCACGGCCGGCTTGCGCTCGCCGCGACCGAGGAAGACCTGTCGAAGCTGGGTGGCATCCTCTGCGGCGGCGAACTCCGGCTCCTCTGGAACATCTGGCAACGGGGACCGCCCGACCAGCTCGAGCGAGCAGCCATAGGTCGTGGCCAGGCTGACGGCCAGCTGAGCGGTGATCCCACGAGCCCCTCCGGTCAACAGGACGACAGATTCGGGACCAAGGTCCGTTCCCTGCGTCCGGTCGGGTCGGGCGTGGCCCAGCGCGTGGTTGGCATGGTTGGCGTGGTTGGCATCGGTCCCCCGTACTTCTCGGGAACGACCACTGTTCGGCACCCGATCGGAGTAGCCGCCCTGCTCGGTGGCGAGAGCCTCCTCAGCGGCCACCACCGTGCATCGGAGGCC
>JAUTXB010000022.1 GCA_030838245.1 Acidimicrobiaceae bacterium | reverse complement strand
CGGCGGGGACCAACGGGCCGGCGTCGACCAGGGAGTCGATCGCTTCTTTCAGGGTCTCGATATCGTGATCCATGCATCCCAAATTACCGTTGGGGTGTAACAGGACCCTGGGGTCCCGGCCCGATTTCTGGTGTCCGGAAAGTTGCCAATTCTGGTGAGACTCGCCAGCTATTGCGCCAATGATCCGCGCGCCAATCGCTGTGCTCGGTGGCCAGAACCAGGTCAGGAGTCGGGGCGAAGGAACCGGCCGAGGGGGTCCCAGCGGCGGAGCGCCTCGATGTCGGCCGCCGCCGGCGCCTCGAGCTCGGTGAGCGACCGGGCCACGGTGAGCTCCCAACCACAGAGCGATCCGACGGCGCGCACCCGTTCATCGATGGGCTCGGGACCGGGGGCCACGGCGGTAAGGACGAATGTCCCGTCCTCACCCTTCTCGAAGATGCCGAGGTCGGAGACGAAGGCGCTGACCCGTCCACCAGGAGAGGTGATGTAGGGGACATGGTCCACCGTGCGGCGGCGGGTGAGGGTGGCCATGACCACCACCTCGTCGGCCTGGCTGGCCACGTCGTTGCCCCCGCCCGACCCGACCAGGAACGAACGGCCGGGTATGACCGTCGAGTTGATGTTGCCGAACCGGTCGATCTGTGCCGCGCCCAGACATGCCAGCAGCGTGGTACCCGGTGACCCGGCCATCATGCCCAGGATCTGCTCGCTGTCCGAGAGCATGGTGGCGGTGGGGAAGCTCCGGTGGTTGAACACGAACGGATCGGCCGGCGTCGGCTCGTAGCCCCATAGCCCGAGCTCGGCGGTCAGCTCGACGGTGGCCCCGCGCCGCCGGGCCAGATGGACGCCGAGCCACGTGGCCAGGTTGGCCACCCCCGCACCGGCAAGGACGGCATCGGCCTCCCGGGCCATGATGCGCTCGGCCAGGTGGCGGGCGCCGAACACGGCGGCCAGCTCCCAGGCCCCGACTGGCGCGGTCAGGTCGGGCGGGTTGTCCGCCTCGTCCTTTCGCCAGGAGTCGGGATCGGCCCGGGCCACCAGGGCATCGATGCGGGTCTGGCCGAGTCGTCGAAGGTACTCGTGCTGATCGCTGGGCTCGAGCACCCAGTGGTCGATCCAGGCGTCGAACTCGTCGCTGCGACTGATCCGTTGCACGTCGGACCAGAACTCCAGGTCCTCGCCGTAGGGGTCGGCCGGCGTGTCCCGGGTGAACAGGCCGCCGGGGTGGGCACCCATTCGCGCTTCGGTAACGGCCAGGACCCGGTGAGCGGGGATTCTGACGAGGTGGGACCACGGTCGGATGTCATCGACCACCCGCTCCACGGTGACCACGGCACCGCGTCGAGCGGCCATCGCCCCCCACACTCCCTCGAGCACGGGAGCGTTCAAGGCGACGTTGCCCTCCCGGTCGGACACCGGGGCATGGAGCAGGGCGATGTCGGGTGCATACGGCGCGAGCAGTCCCACTGTCCCCCCGAAGGGGGAGTCGATCTGGGCGAAGCCTGGGTTGTCGGCCATGCTCGACCCGGCCAGTGAACCGGTCACCACCGCGGGCAGGCCCCGGGCGGCGGCCTCCATCCGCTGCAAGAAGGTCAGGAACGACCAGTGCTCGACTTCGACCTCGCCACGGAGATAGGCATCGGAGAACCAGGGGTTGGGGGTGAAGTTGGGGAAGATGTCCCCGGAGTACCCGGTCACCACCTTGCGAACCAGGCCACCTTTGAAGAACAAGGTACCGAGGCTCGACAGGCTGAGCATCACCAGCGTGAACCCGGGATCTCGACCCCACCATTGACGGACGAGATGGCGGGCGCCGGCCGTCCAGCGCGAGTGGTTGGTGACGACGTGCACTGCATCGCCGGGTCGCACGTGCCCCACCGCGGTGTCGAGGTCCACAACCTTGTCCATGTCGGCTGCCGAGGCTACTCGACGGAGGCAGGTGCTAAGAATGGTCGTTGTCATGGGCCGCCCTCTGTTCGCCGACGAGCACGACCAGTTCCGAATGGTGGCCCGTCGTTTCGTGGCCAACGAGATTGCCCCCAACTTCGAGAAGTGGGAGACCGAGGGCATCATCGACCGGGACCTGTTCGCCAAGGCCGGCGAGCTGGGCCTCCTGGGCATGGCCATACCTGAGGACCTGGGTGGCGGCGGGGTCGACGACTTTCGCTACAACGTCATCGTCAACGAGGAGATCCACCTGGCCGGCTGCAACGGGGTGGGACTGGGCGTCGCATTGCACAATGACATCGTCCTGCCCTACTTCCTCACCTACTGCTCCGACGAGCAACGCCGCCGCTGGCTGCCCGGGATCGCCTCAGGCGAGCTCATCACGGCCATCGCCATGACCGAGCCCGGGATCGGCAGCGACCTGGCCTCGATGTCGACCACGGCCATTCGCCACGGCGAGGAGTTCGTCGTCAACGGGTCGAAGACCTTCATCACCAACGGGATCAATGCCGATTTGGTCGTCACCGCGGTGAAGACCGACCCCAGCCAGCGTCACCGGGGAATGAGCCTCATCGTCCTCGAGCGGGGGATGCAGGGGTTCGAGCGGGGTCGGAACCTGGAGAAGTTGGGGATGCACTCCCAGGACACCGCCGAGCTCTTCTTCGACGACGTGGCCGTCCCGATGGAGAACCTGTTGGGGACCGAGGGTGAGGGTTTCAGCCAGCTGGTCCAGAACCTGCCCCAAGAGCGCCTGTCCCTGGCCGTCTCGGCGGTGGCCGCCGCCCGCCACGCCTTCGCTCTGACCGTCGACTACTGCGGGCAACGCACCGCCTTCGGCCAGACCATCGGGTCGTTCCAGAACACCAGGTTCGTGCTGGCCGAGCTGGCCACGCAGATCGAAGTGGCCGAGTCGTTCATCGACACTTGTGTAGCCGAGCTGGGCCGAGGCGAGCTGACAGCCGAACGGGCGGCTATGGCCAAGTGGTGGTCGACCGAGCTCCAGTTGCGAACGGCCGATCGCGGGCTGCAACTCCACGGCGGCTATGGGTACATGCGGGAGTTCCCGATCTCTCGGGCCTACGCCGATGCGCGGATCACTTCCATCTACGGCGGCACGACCGAGATCATGAAGGAGATCATCGGGCGCGGCCTCGGACTCTGACTACATCGAGGCCGCACATCGAGGACTCTGACTACATCGAGGCCGCCGGATTCGGTCGACGAGCGGGCTAACCCTTGTTGTCTGCTCCCAGGGCACGGTGGGCAAAGTTGATGAGGTGTCGGACGGTACGGGCATTGGGGACCGTGTTGTTGATGAGGTTGGAGCGAACGGTGTCCACGGTGTAGGCGTAGATGAGCCGGCCGTCGCGGGTGGGATCGGGGGACTTGCCCGATCCGTCCTTGACGGCGTTGGCGATCTCGCGCTGGAGCGGCGCCATGACGCGGGCCGGGTTCTGGTCGAATTCCTCGGGGAAGAGGGTGGCCAGCCGGCTGGCGCCGAGCGTCCAAGGAAGGGTGCGTCGGGCGGCCGAGGGATTGACGGCTTGGCGCACGAACCCGTCGATCCAAGCGCCGACTTTGTCCAAGGGATCGGAAGCGGCGCTCATCCGATGCTCGAGGTACTCCACCAGAACTCGACAGCCCTCCTCCAGCGAGACCAGCAAGAGATCGTCCTTGGAGCGGAAATGGCGGTAGAACGCCTTGGTCGACAGCCCTGCTTCCTCGAGGATCTCGCGCACAGAGGGCTCGATGGTGCCCCGGCGGGCGGCAACCGCCAACGTGGCCGAGATCAGCAGCTCCACCTCGCGGTCGCCGTCTGGATGACCCCCTGCTGGTGGTTTTCCGTTTCCTAGAGATACCGTGCGGGAGGCCGTAGGATCTACGACACTGACCGCAGCCGTCTTTTTCTTCGTCACGCCGCCGAAGTGTAGACGATCGGTGTTTTCGCAGCTGGCTCGCATGCGGTACGGCGAGGCGCTCATCGAGCTGAAGGAATGAGCGGGCCCCGACGGCCCGGAGGAGTGATCGGTGGAGCCCCTGCGTATCGGCGATGTCGTCTCGGTGACCACCGGCCGTGCCCCTGGACGCGTTGCCGCGTCGATGGGCGACCGGCGCGTCACCTACGCCCAGCTCGATGCGGCCAGCGAACAGCTCGTCCGGGCGCTGTCGAACCGCCGGATCGGAAGCGGTGACCGGGTGGTCTGGTGGGGGGACACCTCCCTCGATGCCATCGCCCTGTGGTTCGCCGTGGCCCGGCTGGGAGCGGTATGCGTGCCCATGAACCCCCACTTCACCTCCGAGGAAGCGGCCCAGCTTCTCGACCAGGCCGATCCGGCCCTGGTGGTGGGCGATGACAGCCACGCCGGTCAGGTGAACCTCGCCGCCCTGCTGGCCGCGCCGGTCGCCACCGGCATCTCACCGCCTCACATCGACGAGAACGATCCCCATGTCATCTTCTTCACCAGCGGGTCGTCGGGTCGGCCGAAAGGCGTCGAGCTCTCCCATCGAGCATCGCGGCTCCGCATTCTCGGGGACGCCTCCATGTGGCCGTCCGGCGCGGTGGTGTGCATGTTCCCCCAGTTCCATATGGCCGGCTGGTACGGACCCATGACCGTGTGGACGTCTGCCGACGAGGTTGTCTACGTCGAGCGTGCCGAGGCCGATGCCCTCCTGGCCGCGGTGCACGAGCGACGGGCGGTACGGCTCTACGCCATCCCCGCGGTGTGGCGACGAATCATCGAGGCCGACCGCACTCCCTACGACTTGTCCTGCCTGCGCTACTGCGACACCGGGACCTCTTCGACCACCCCCGAGCTCCTGTCGGCCATCGCCCGGACCTTCCCGGGGACCGAGACGTCTGTCACCTACGGGTCGACCGAAGCCGGCAGCGTCTGTCGGCTGTGGCCCGAGGACGTCCAGCGCAAGCCCGATTCGGTGGGTCCACCGGCACTGGGTTGTCAGGTCCGCCTGGCCGAAGACGGCGAGCTGTTGGTCCGCAACCCGGTGCTCATGAACGGGTACTTCCGGGACCCCGAGGCCACGGCGGTCGCGCTAGTCGACGGCTGGTTCCACACCGGCGACCTGGCCGAGCGGGACGACGAGGGGTTCTACTCCATCGTGGGTCGGGCCAGAGAGGTCATCCGCACAGGAGGGGAGACGGTGGCACCGGCGGAGGTGGACAACGTCGTGCTCACCGTTCCCGGTGTGGCCGATGCCGCGGTGGCCGGGGTGCCGGACGACGACTGGGGTGAGCTGATCACCGCCTTCGTCGTGCTCGAGCCAGGGCGGTGGTTGGACCTCGCCACCGTTCGGCGCCACTGCGAGGGCCGCTTGGCCGGCTTCAAGCACCCCCGCCGACTGATGGTGGTCGACACCCTTCCTCGAACGGGGGCGACCCGGCAGGTCCAGCGGGGCATGCTGGTGGAGTGGGCACTGGCCTCGACAGAGCGATCGCCGGCATCGCCGGTACAGTCCGAGCGATGAGGACACTGCAGGGGTGGGCATGGTGACGGCATCGGAGCGTCGACTGGGAATCGTGAGCGTCGCCTTCGGCCTCGGCTGCCCGCTGCCCGAGGCGGCGCGACGGGCTGCCGCCCTCGGCTTCGACCATCTCGACATTGCCGTGGACCGGCTGGCCGACGGCGTCGGTGAGCCGCTGGCCATCGCCGTCGGCGACCGCAACGGTCCGGCCCCCCAGACGGGATGCACCTGCCGGCTGCCCCGTGCGTGCACGTGGGACGAGTGCGTCACTCTCCTACGCCAGCAGCCCGACCTCCGGGTCGAACCTGGCCCTCGCTCGGTGCTCGACAGCGCGGTGGCCATCCGCGCCATGTGCGAGGAAGTGCCCGGGCTCCGGATCACGCTCGACACGGGGTGGGCGGTGTTCTGCGGCTACGACCCGCTCGAGGTGGCCGACCTGGCCGGACACGTCCAGTTGCGCCAGGCCCGCCCCGGCCAGGCCCAGCTCCACCCGGACGAGGAGGGGGACGTGGACTTTGCCGCCGTGGTCGACGGATTCGCAGCCCTCGGCTACGAGGGGCTGTTCAGCGTGGAGTACTTCGACCTCCCCGACCTCGGCCTCCCGCTTGATGATCCACTGGGCCACTGTGTGGCACTGGCCGACCGGGTCCGACCGCTGCTGGCGGCCTGAGGATCCGGCGGGCTGAGGATCTGGCGGGCCGAGGGACATGGAGCGAAGAGCGAGAAGATGGGACCCCCGGTTCTCGGTGAGCTCGCTGTCCACCCAGAGCTGGTCGTTGCGGCAGGACCTCGACCTCTACGAGCGACTGGACATCCGCCGGGTGACGCTGTTCCTGCCCAAGTTGATCGAAGCCGGGCTGGACCAGGCCATGGACGAGATCGTCGGCCGCCACCTCCACGTCGACGGGGTTCTGCCCGGCGCGGCATTCGACCTCACCGACGAGTCGGGATGGGCCGAGGTCCGCGAGTCGATGGTCCTGGCGGTCGAGACGGCACAGCGCCTGGGAGCTCACACGCTGCCGACCGCCGGGGGATCGGCTCGTGGGCAGAGCTACGAGTGGGCCGTCGACCGGTTCTCCCGGGCCATCGAGCCGATCGTGGCCGCGGCCCGACCTCGGGGCGTGCGGGTCGCCGTCGAGCCCACCCGTCCCCAGTTCGCCCACCTCGGCTTCGTGCACACCCTGCGCGACGGGCTGGCCCTCGCCTGCGAGCTCGACCTGTGGGTGGTGCCCGATACGACACACGTGTGGTGGGAACCCGATCTCCCCGGCCTGTTGGCCGCCGGCGCGTCCCGCATTGCGCTGTTCCAGGTGGCCGACTTGGCCTTTGCCGGGCCGGTCCTCGAGCGCCTGGTCCCTGGGGACGGCGAGATCCCACTCGGGCCCCTGATGGGTGCGGCCGTGGCCGCCGGGTTCACGGGACCTTTCGAGATCGAGATTCTCGGAGCGGCCATCGAGACCGAGGGGTACGAGGACGCCGTTCGCCGTTCCTACGAGCACCTCGAGGGCCTCGTGCAGGACTGATCGGCAATTTGTGCGGCGTCGAGCGCTGATACAGTAGGGAAAACAACTGTTAACCGATCCGCCGCCCGACCGTTGCCGATCAGACGAGCACGAGACGGCGCCAGGCGGACGAACAAGGAGGGGTGTTCACATGCCGTCACGAGATCTCGACTTCCCGGTGTTCGACGCCGACAACCACATGTACGAGACGCCGGATGCGTTCACCCAGTACCTGCCGCCCGAATACGAGGGCCTCATCAAGTATGTCGAGGTTAACGGGCGCACCAAGATCGCGGTGAACAACCGCATCAGCGATTACATCCCCAATCCCACCTTCGAGGTGGTGGCCGCGCCGGGGGCGCAAGAAGAGTTCTTCAAGATCGGGAACCCCGAGGGCAAGTCCCGCCGGGAGATCTTGGGCAAGGGGATCCGCGCCCTGCCCGGGTTCAAGGACCCCGAGCCGCGCCTGAAGCTGATGGACGAGCTCGGCCTGGACCGGGCTCTTATGTGGCCCACGCTGGCCAGCCTGCTCGAGGAGCGCCTCCGGGACAACCCGCCGGCCACCCACGCTGTCGTCCACGCACTGAACCAGTGGATGCACGAGCACTGGACCTTCAACTACGAGGACCGGATCTTCCCCGTGCCCGTCATCACCATGTGCATCATGGAAGAGGCGATCAAGGAGCTGGAGTGGGTGCTCGAGCGGGGAGCCCGGATCATCCTGGTCCGCCCGGCGCCGGTCCCGGGCTTCATGGGTCCGCGGTCCATGGCCCTACCCGAGTTCGACCCGTTCTGGGCCAAGGTGGCCGAGGCCGACATCCTGGTCGGCATGCACTCCTCGGACAGCGGCTACCAGCGCTACACCAACGAGTGGGAGGGCGTGCGCGACGGTGAGATGCTGCCGTTCAAGGGCGTGTCGGGTTTCGCCGCCATCACCGGCCATCAGGGCCGTCCCATCATCGACACCGTGGCCTCGCTGGTCGGCCACGGACTGTGCTCGCGCTTTCCGACCCTGCGCTTCACGCCGGTCGAGAACGGCAGCAACTGGGTGCGCCCGCTCATCGCCGACATGGAGCACGCATGGATCTCGAGCCCGAATTCCTTCGATGAGAACCCGGTCGACGTGTTCAAGCGCAACATCTACGTCCACCCGTTCCACGAGGAGGACCCGAAGGGCCTGATCGAGCTGCTCGGTGCTGACCGCGTGCTCTTCGGCTCGGACTACCCCCACCCCGAGGGCATGTCCGACCCCATCACGTTCGTCGACGACCTCGAAGGCCTGCCCGAAAAGGACGTGGAGTTGGTCATGGGCGGCAACTTGAACCGGCTCATGGGATTCGGCTCCGCTGCTGCCTGACCGGGCAACCGCCTGACCGGCTAGCTCTGCGTGACCGGAACCGGCTAGCCGGCACCCTCCGGTAGCGGGTTCACTACAACGGAGTGGCCGTTCTCCCAACGGCGCAGGACGAGGAAGCCGCCTTTCAGCGCGGAGCGCTCCCACTGGCCGAACCCCATGGTCGTGCCCGGGGTGCCCAGCGTCGCCGGCAGGCACTTCACCCGCTCGAGCGCATCTTTGACCCCCGCCCGGGTCAGGATCTCGGCACCGGCCAGGCCCTCGACCAACAGCCGGCCCATGTCGTCGCCCGAAGCTACGGTCATCGGGAACACCGTGTCCCCGTCGCTGCGGTCGGCGAGCAGGGCGGCGAGGCGAGGATTCTGCTCGGACCAGGCGTCGACGTACGTCCAGCCCTCCCAGTCGGCCACCCATTCGGGGTAGGCGTAGCCGAACATGAGGGCAGAGTTGGCCACCACCCTGGGGCGCCAGTCGGCGGCGGTGAGGGCGCGGCCGAGCGCGCCGGCGGAAAGGCCGAGCCCCAGGTACACCAGCGCGTCCGTCTCCTGCCGGCGAAGGTCGGCCACGGTGGCGGTCAGGTCGGTGGTGACCGGCGATATGAGGGACTTGGCCGTGATCTGGAGGCCGAGGCGCATGACCGCGTCCTCGAAGAACTGCCCGTACCGGGCGCCGATGGGCGACTGGTCCTGGACCAGCACCAGCCGGCGGCAGCCCTCGGCCACGAGGTGGTTGGCCAGCAGGTGGGGCTCCTCTTCGAGCGAGCCGATCTGGTAGTGG
>JAUTXB010000006.1 GCA_030838245.1 Acidimicrobiaceae bacterium | reverse complement strand
CACCGAGGCCTCGGTCTCGCTCAAGGTGCCCTTGCGGGCGGTACCGATGGCGGTCCGAACCGCCGAGACGATCACGGCATCAGGCATGTGTGCTCCTCGTTCTTTTCGATTCCTCTGGCCGAAGGCGGGCCCCCGACGCGATGTCCGCCACCAGCGAGCCTTCACAGTACCAGCGGGGCCCTCCCCTGAGCACAGCTGTGCTCGCCGATGGGTCCGTGGGTAGGATGACCAACCGTGAAGATCACAGTTGCGGCCGAAGGGTGCGCTGGTCAGGACAATTGTCAGGTGACCGCATGACCGAGATGAGCAGCGAGCATCCGTCATCGGAGCTCGACCCCGCCTCCGGGTTCCGGGCCGACCTTGCCTCGTGGCTGGCCGAGCATCTCACCGTCAAAGTGATCGAAGCCGGGCACGCCGGCATGGACGTGGGCGACCACTTCGAGATACTCCGCCAGTGGAACCGGACCCTGGCCGACGCCGGCTGGGCGGCCGTCGCCTGGCCCACCCGCTTCGGTGGGCGAGAGGCCGGGATCGCCGAACAGTTGGCCTGGTTCGAAGAGATGGCGGCGGCCCAGGCCCCCGGGGCCATCAACGTCATCGGAGTCTCGAACATCGCCCCGGCCATCATGGCGGTGGGGACCGACGAGCAACAGTCACGGTTCTTGGCTCCCATGCTGCGGGGAGACGAGATCTGGAGCCAGGGGATGTCGGAGCCCGACGCCGGGTCGGACCTGGCCTCGCTGCGCACGACCGCTCGCCTCGAGGGCGACACCTTCGTGGTGAACGGCCAGAAGACCTGGAACAGCCTGGGCCGCCATGCCGATTGGTGCCAGCTCTACGTCCGCACCGATCCCGACGCCCCCAAGCACAAGGGCATCAGCTGCCTGCTGGTCGACATGACCACGCCGGGCGTCGAGGTACGCCCCTTGCGCACGATGGCCGGGGAGCTGACCTTCTCCGAGCTGTTCTTCACCGACGTGGAGGTCCCGCGGGAAAACCTGCTCGGGCCGCTCAACGAAGGGTGGCGGGTGGCCATGACCACCCTCAGCCACGAGCGGGCCGGGGTCGCTCGCCTGCACTTGTCGCTGAGCGATCGACTCGACAGGCTGATGGCCGATGCCAAGGGTCGCCCCGCCCTCTCCGACCCGGTCCTCCGGGATCGTCTGATGGCTCTCTATATCCGCATCGCCTGCATGCGCTGGACGACAACCCGCGAGCTCGAGGCCGTCGGCCGAGGACGCCAGCCCTCCCCCAGCATGGGGAGCATTGCCAAGCTCATGTGGTCCCTTACCGAGCAGACCCTGGCCGAGCTGGCCGTCGACCTGCTCGGGCTCGAGGCCCTGAGCGGCCCCTGGGCCAAGAACCTGGCCTCCTCCCGTCAGGCCACCATCGCCGGCGGCACGACCGAGATCAACCGCAACATCCTGGCCGAACACGGCCTGGGGCTGCCTCGCTGAGGCAAGCGGTGCGGCCTTGCCGGCGCGGCGGCCCCCGATGGCGTCCGGGTAATCAGCTCCCCAACGGAGGGAGGCCGCCGGCGTAGGTCTTGGTCTCCGTGTACTGCTCGAAGCCCTCGATCCCGTTCTGGCGCCCGACGCCACTGGCCTTGTACCCGCCAAAGGGAGCGTCCGGCCCGTACCAGACCCCACCGTTGACGCCGGCGGTCCCCGCCCGGACCCGCCGGGCGACAGCCATGGCCCGCTCCTCGGACGCCGAGGTGACCCCGACCCCAAGGCCGTACTGGTTCTCGTTGGCCAACCGCACGGCGTCATCGTCGTCATCGAAGGGGACGACGACCAGCACCGGGCCGAAGATCTCCTCACGGGCGATGGACATGGTGTTGTCGACGTCGGCGAACAGGGTTGGCTCCACATAGAACCCCTTGTCGAACTGGGGCGGCCGGCCGCCACCGACGACCACCCTGGCCCCCTCGGCCTTCCCCTTCTCGATGTAGTCGAGCACCCGCTCGCGCTGCAGGGCGCTGATCTGGGGGCCCTGCAGGTTTCCCGGATCGGTGGGGTCGCCGTAGGGGACGTTCCGGAATCCTTCCTCCATGATGGCGATGCCCTCCTCGTACCGTGAGCGTGGAAGCAGCATCCTGGTCAACATGACGCAGCCTTGACCGCCGTGGGTGCAGACGGTCCAGGCCATGGACAGCTTGGCCTCGAAGTCGGCGTCCTCCAGCACGATGTCGGCCGACTTGCCTCCGAGCTCCAAGAAGAGCCGCTTGAGGGTGGGCGCCCCCTGGGCCATGATCCGGCGACCGACGGCGGTCGAGCCGGTGAAGGAGATCAGGTCGACCCGGGGATCGGTGACCAGGTCCTCGGCCACGGCGTTGTCCGAAGTCGTCACCACTTGCAGCACGCCGGGAGGGAAGTCGGTGCGCTCGGCCACGAGGCGGCCGATTCGGGTGGCGTTCCACGGGGTGTTGGGAGCGGCCTTCAAGATGACGGTATTCCCGGTGGCCAGTCCCTGACCCAGTTTGTTGATGGCCACTTCGAACGGGTAGTTCCACGGGACGATGGCGCCGACCACTCCGACGGGCTCCTTGGACACCTTGCGCCAGCTCCGGGTGCCGAAGGCCGTACCCTCGGGAAGGTCGCGCTCCCACTGGAACTGGTCGATAAAGTCGGCCGGCCAGGTCAGCCCCTCGGAGAGCGGGGCATCGAGCTGGGGGCCGTAGGTCAACAGGACGGGCGCCCCCACCTCGGCCACGAGCTCGGCCCGTAGGAGCTCCTGCTCATCGACCAACGCCGTATGGAGCTGGCGGAGGCAGTGCTGACGGAGCTCCTTGTCGGTGGCCCAACCCGACTGGTCGAAGGCCCGACGGGCTGCGGCGATGGCCTCGTCCATGTCTTCGTGGCCGGCGTCGGCCACCTGGCCCAGGACCTCTTCGGTCGCCGGGTTGATGTTGTCGAACACCTTGCCGGACCGTGCCTCGACGAGCTTGCCGTCGATCTGCATCCGTTGCTCGCCCTTCACGGCCGTTGCGTTGTCACTGGCTGCCATGGCTGCCTCCCCTTGTCGGACGTTGTACCGATGCCCAGCCCCCACGACCCGCTTCGGCGAGCAACCGCACCCGATCCGGGGAGGCTGCTCGAGCACCCGGCCGCTCGACACGACCGACGTCCCGAAGCCAGAGAACGAAGCTTTTCGTCATGCTATCGGCCGGCGCGTATGGCGCCCAATTGGATGCTAATCGCACCTCGTTTCCTATGGCGGTAGGCGTCTTCGTGTACGGTTCCCAACTCATTGGCTTGGTGAATGCCGGCAGCCGTCGCCGCGGGACGGGCGCATGTGCACGGAAGGGGAGGTCCATGGAGTTGAAAGCTGGGGTACAGCTGCGGAGCGCAGTGAGCACCACAGAGGTCGTGGTTGTCCGCGCCCCCAAGGAGCCGGTGACGCTCACCTGTGGTGGAACGCCCATGCTGGGTCGCGACGAGGACTCATCGGGGGGCGAGATCCCTGCGGGTGACGAGGGTTCGGCTCTCCTGGGCAAGCGCTATGTCGACGAGGCATCCGACATCGAGGTCCTCTGCACCAAGCCCGGCGACGGCACCCTGGCCGCCGACGGTCGAGCGCTGGAGCTGAAGAGCGCCAAGCCGCTGCCCTCGTCGGACTG
Organism: Acidimicrobiaceae bacterium; assembly: GCA_030838245.1. Next base: position 526 of record JAUTXB010000006.1, on the reverse strand, counting down.
AGCCATATCGGGCGGGCTAGCGCCCGTCCCCGTCCTTCACCGCCTGTGACTGCTTCTCGGCCACCTGGCGCGGGAGGAGCCCGCTGCGCTTGGCCATGAATTCGCGAACGTCGGTCGCGCCGCTGGCGATCGTGGTGAAGTCGGCCGTGCTCTGCAGGTGGACTCGCATGCCCATCGTCTCCCACGCCCGCTTGACCCCGGCTTTGACCGTCATGATCGTGGTCAGGGGCATCTGGGCGATGGTCGACGCCATCTCCTCGACGGTCTCTTCGAGGTCTGCACGCTTGACGACCTCGTTGACCAAGCCCCACTCTTTCGCCTGCTCCGCCGACAACGTCGGGGCCAAGTAGAGGTACTGGTAGGCCCGCTTCCAGTTCATCAGGGCCCAGGGCTCGATGAGGGTCTGGGCGCCGGGCAATCCGAAGCCCTGGGGTAGGGGCATCTGGAAGTAGGCGTCATCCGAGGCGACGGTGAGGTCGGTCAGATAGCCGTAGACGGTTCCGCCCCCGACGCAATACCCGTGGAT
>JAUTXB010000002.1 GCA_030838245.1 Acidimicrobiaceae bacterium | reverse complement strand
GCAGGCGTGAAAGGACGTCGCGTCGCCGCGCTCAGATCACTGTGGTGCCGCCGTCGACAACCAGCTCCATGCCATTGACGTAGCTCGAGTCGTCCGAGGCGAGGAACAACGCGACCGACGCGATCTCCTCAGGGCGGCCCATCTCTCGCCGCGGGATCACGGACTCGAACTGTGCCTTCACCTCCGCGGGCAGCACCGCCAGCATCATCGGCGTGGCAACCTGGCCGGGGGTCAGCACGTTCACCCGGATCTTCCTGTCCCTCAGCTCGGACACCCACGCCCGTGCGTAGGCTGGCAGCACGGCCTTGCTCGCTGCATACACACTCCAATCGGGGTAGCCCCGGAGCGAAGCGTTCGACCCGGTCATGAAGATCGAGCCTCCATCGTTGAACAGCGGCAGCGCCTTCTGAACCGTGAACAGCGTGCCGCGTGCGTTCACCGAGAACGTGGCATCGAAGTGCTCCTCGGTGATCTCGCCGAGCCTGCCCTGCTCACCCAACCCGGCACTTGCCCACAACACGTCGACCGTGCCCTTTTCCTGCTTGACCGTCTCGAACAAACGGTCCAGATCGTCGAGGTCGGCCGAATCGGCCTGCACGCCGGTCACGTTCCGACCGATCAGCTTGACGGCTTCGTCCAGCCTGTCCTTCCGCCGGCCCGAAATGAAGACATGAGCCCCTTCGTCGACGAACAACTTGGCACCAGCCAGCGCCATACCACTTGTCGCGCCTGTGATCACCGCAACCTTGCCATCGAGCTTTCCCACGACCACTCCTTCTGATTGCCATGTCGATATTATGTACACCGATCTGGGTGCTTAACGTATCGGCGGGTGCGCGGAGTGTCAAGCTATGCACACCGGTCGGTACCCGATCGGGCTACGCTGGGCGTGTGACGAAGTTGGAGAAGGGGCCGCGAGGCCTGCGCCGCGGCAGGGGCGCACGAGAGCGCATCATCAGCGCTTCACAACAACTGTTCCGCGATCAAGGCATCAACTGCACCGGCATGGATCAGCTCTGCGCGGTGGCCGAGGTGTCCAAGCGCACGCTTTACCAGCACTTCACCGGCAAGGACGAGCTGATCGCCGAATGCCTACGCCGATTCGATCCCGACATCCTGCCTGAAGTGTTCGACCGCACCGACCTCGCACCCCGCGAACGACTCCTCGCCGCCTTTGACGTCCACGCGCCTCTTTGCCCGTTCATCGCGGCGGCCGTCGAAATCTCCGACCCGGGCCACCCGGCACGCGTTCACGCCCGCGACTACAAGAAGGCCTTTGCAGCGCGGCTCACAGATACCGCCCGCGAGGCTGGCGCCACCAACCCCGAACAGCTCGGAGAACAACTGGCGTTGCTGCTGGATGGCGCCTCGGCCCGCAGCCGAGTCCTCAACACCGAGACCCTCGCCACCGCCGCCGCCATCGCGGCCGTCCTCGTCGACAAAGCTATCCCCACGACAGCGGTACCGCCCGGCGCAGGCGGGGACCTGTCAGCCGGGACGGGGCCGCGTGCGAGATCCGGCGTCGAGCTCAGCCGAGGTTGACGCCGAGGGAGAAGTTCAAGCTCCCCACGCCATTGCGGGCCAGGCCTACCAACAGCAGGCCCGCTCCCCCCAGCCAGTGCGCCATGCACAGGTCGCCGGCGTCCCGCGGGCGAAGTCGAGGCTTGTGATGAACGCTGACACGCTCGCCTTGGCCTGCGCGTCATGGCCGGCCATGAACACATCCGGCGGGCCACCAGCGGCCAGGACGTCGCGGAAGAGGGTGTTGAACGCCTTCACGACATGGGTGCTTGCAGGGGCGGCCTTGGCGACCATCTGCGCGATGGAGGTGCCGTCAAGGATGGCCAGCTCGGTGGCGCTTGGCTTGGAGGGGTTCGTGATGTCGACGACGATCTTGTCGGCCAGTGCCTCCCCGTACTCGCTGACGACCGGCACTGCGCTGTCGAACAGCACGGCGAGGATGACGATGTCACCGGGCGGGGCGGCGCCCCACGTTCCGGCCGTGGACGGAAGGCTGAACAGGTCGGCAGCCCGTGGGGAGCCCTAGCAGGGCGCCCTGTTCGGCTGCCTCGTGGTCTTGCGCTTCCATGGTGCCTGATCGGAGAGGGTGTCGATCCCGGGTGATTAAACGGTGGAATCCTGCTGACGACGCCGGTAGCGGCTGGGGGGTGTGCCACGCAGACGGGTAAAAGCTTTGGAGAAGGCGAACTCGGAGTTGTATCCAACTACTTTGGCGATGGATGCGATGCTGCGGTCGGTGTGGAGTAGTTCGCTGGCGGCGAGGTCCATTCGCCAGGAGGCCAGATAGCGGTTTGGTGGTTGCCCGACGAGTGCGGTGAACCGGCGGGCGAGCGTGGCCCGGGACACCGAGGCGGACTCGGCGAGGGACCCGATTGTCCAGTTACGTGCTGGCTCAGCGTGGATCGCTGCGAGAGCTGCAGCGACTGGGGGATCGGTGAGGGCGCGGAGCCATGAGTTGGAGATGCTTTCGGGGTGCAGGTCGACCCAGACGCGGAGGATCTGGACGAGGATGATGTCGATGAGGCGGTCGAGCACGGTAGGCCTTCCGAGGCGGGGCTCGCTCAGTTCGTAGGCCAGGAGGCGCAGGGTGGCTTCGAGGCC
>JAUTXB010000278.1 GCA_030838245.1 Acidimicrobiaceae bacterium | reverse complement strand
CTCTCAACGAGGCATCGGAGAACCGTTTCGGAGGCGTCCGCTGTGTCGGGGACGGATCTGGCCAACGTCGCCGAACCGTTCTGAGAACCTGTACGAGTCCTTCGGGAACCAGTCGGGCTCCGTTAGGGGAACAGGGAAAAGATTCGCTGGCGGCTGCCGGCCGAGACCGCGCCCTCGGCGTACAAGCCCCGGCGCACCCGCCGAAGCCAACCTCGGTCGCACTCGTAAGCCAGCGCGTCGGCTACTGCCTTGCCGGGATTGTCGATGCCTACCTCGTAGCCCCACTGGCGGAGCACGTCCAAGACTATCGAGACCGAGCACGGATACCACGAGCGCATGATCACCGCTCACGCCGCTCGCCGAAGGGGCCGTCTCCGCAATGGGTCATTCGCGGTCAGAGCGCACCCAGGTCCGGCATGCCGATATACGGGCCGCGAGCTGCGAGCATCCCCACTGGCGTTGCGCTGATTGTTCAATTGGCCTCCGGCTGGGGACATGTCCTCCAGAGTACGGAGGGGGTGCGACTGTCTTCGGAGTCCGGCACTGCTTCCGAAGAGGTCCTGTCACCCCCGAAGAATCCCTCTCGGTGATTGGTTTTTGGGATTCGTCCGCGTTTGGCGAATCCGCCACTGGACCCTTCCCTACCTTTCGCCCAAACGCGGTGCCGGCACTTATCTTTCGCCCAAGCGCGGAAAATTTTAGGAACCACTTGGCCGAGGGGTTCCCACTCGGACCCTGGCCTCCCCTCATGCGAATAGCCGAGCGCTGGCTCAGGCCGCTCTGGGCACCGAGCACCGAGCACCGAGCACCGAGCACCGAGCTCAGATCATGAAGGGCATCGCCTCGACGACCCGGCGGCCGAGGTCGACGTCGCCGCCGAGGGTGACCGCACCGCTATCCAGCGCCTTGCTTCCCGGGTACCGACCGAGGCCCAACCGACAGAACGCGGCCTGGTCCATGGTGAGGGCCACCGTGGGCGAAGACGGCGCCTCGTCGACCCGAACGGCCCGGCCGCCCTCGACCCGAACGGCCTCCGAGCGCCCGAGGGGACCGGTGACGGTGAAGACCACGGTCGTGCCGTCAGGAGGAGCGACCTTCTTCCCCACTGTGAACCCCACCGTCAGGAAGCACCGATCCAGGGTGACCGCCTCACCGGCGCCGTCACGGCCACCCGGTCGGTCGATGGCGAGACGGATGTCTTGTTCGTGAGCCCACGAGTCGAACACCCTCACCGTCATGAACGTCCGGTACGGAACGTCGCCGATGGGGCTCCAACCGATCTCCTCGAACCGCTCGGGAGGAAAGGACCGGAGCGCTTCGAGTCGCCGTGTCGCCGTCTCGACGAATTCGGCCAGCACCTCATCACCCGGCGTGCGCCGTCGCTGCTCGATCCAGGGCTCGTTGATCTCGCCGATGGGGTTCCTCACGTATGGAGGCATGGAGGCCAGCGGGGGTGGGGCCGGATCACCGAGCAGCGAGTGCTCGATGGCGAGCAAATGTGACACCTGGTCGCGAACCGACCACCCTGGACAGTCGGTGGGCCGCGCCCACTGTTCGGGGGTCAGGCCGTCACACGCATCGGCCACCGACGCCCACACCTCGGCCAGCTGGCCGATCACGATCTCGTCGTTGGCCACGGCTCAGCTGGGCAGCGTCGCCTCGATGGCATCGACCACCTCGGGGGCCTCGGGGTCGACGGTCGGCCGGAAGCGCTTCACGATCTCGCCGCCCGGCGACACCAGAAACTTCTCGAAATTCCATTGCACGTCGCCGGCCTCGCCCTCGCCGTCAGGAACGGCGGTGAGCTGGTCGTAGATGGGATGGCGATCGCCACCGTTCACATCCACCTTTTCGAACAACGGGAAGGAAACCCCATAGGTGGCCGAACAGAACTCGGCGATCTCGTCCGACGTTCCCGGCTCCTGCCCGGCGAACTGGTTGCACGGGAACCCGAGGACCGAAAAGCCTCGGTCGCCGTACGTACGCTGCAATCGCTCGAGGCCCTCATACTGGGGCGTGAGCCCGCATTTCGAGGCCACGTTCACGAGTAACAACGCCTTGCCCTCGAAGTCGCCCAGGGACGCGTCTTCACCGGACAAGGTGTGAATGGTCGGTTCATAGATGGTCATTACGCCAGCTTAGGGCGGCTCGTGCTCGGCGACCTCGGCAGCCTGGGGTCGCCAGGAAGGGCCCGGGAACGGCGGTACAACGCCGAAACCGCCCGCGAGCAGAATTAGCTGCCAGCTAGCAAAATCGCCCTCCATCCCCCATCCGACGATCGGGTGCCGATACGTTCAGATCGTCCACATCCGGGATCGTTCCCATCCAAGATCTGAGGAGGAAGCAATGGCGTCATACGAGGGTTACTGCGTGAAATGCCGAGAAAAGCGAGAATTCGACGGTCACGAGGTCGAGTTGGCCAACGGCCGGCGCGCTGCCCAGGGCACCTGCCCGACCTGCGGCACGAAGATGAACCGGATCCTCGGCAAGAAGAAGGACTGACCGAGCGTCTAGGCAGTGGCGTTCACCGGGTCCCCAGAGCCCGTCGTGAACTCGGATTGAAGCGAGAGGGCGCCGAACACGGCGCCCTCTCGCAGTCCCCAGTCACTGACCACCAGCCGGCCGAGGTTCAGCACGTCGACGAGGGTGGCCAGCACCACCGCTCCGATGGGCAGCAACGGGGCGCGTCGGGCCTGCACGCCGGGAAGCTCCAAACAGGCGGTGAGGTCCAGGGTGGACAGCCGATCGGCGAGGTCGTGGAGTTGTCCGGCGGGCAGCTCCACCTGGTTCACCTGAACCGAAGAGGCGTTCGGCGCAGGTGGTCGATGCAAGCCCATGGCCAACCGGGCCAATGCCCGCACCGTTCCCCCGCTGGCCACCGCCCGGTCCCCGGCCGAGGCGTGCTGGGCCAGGATCTTGGTGATGGGTCCGGAGCGTTCGATCGTCAATGATTCGATCGCCCGTCGATCCCTGGGCGACAGCGGATCGCCGGTGGCCAGCTCGCCCCGGAGGCGGGCGGTGCCCAGGGCCACGCTGGTCACGTCCAGGATGTCGCTGGCATTGCCGATACCGGCTTCGAGGCTTCCGCCGCCCAGATCGAGTCCGAGGACAGGATCGGATCCCATCCAGACGCCGGCCCGTTGGCCGAAGAAGCACAACCGGGCTTCCTCTTCGCCGCTCAACAACGTGATGGGGCTGCCCACAATGGCCTCCAGCCGACCCAACAGGCTCGCCCCGTTCGACGCGTCGCGAAGGGCGGCGGTGGCCAACGCCACCACGACGTCGACGCCGGCCTCATCGGCGGTCGCACGGAGGCGCCGCACGACCCGGGTGGCGACCGCAGCCCGGTCGGCCGGCACCCCGCCGGTGCGGGCCACCTCGGTGCCGAGGTGGAGGAAGGACCGACGCCGGAGCACGGGGACCAACATGCCGTCACGATCGGCGTCCACGACCATGAGATGGAACGAGCTGCTCCCGAGATCAAAGACAGCAACGCGGACGGACGGCATCGGCGTGACGCTATCCCGCCTACCGACTTCACACGAGACGGATCGCCGGCCAATGCGAGCCGTGGGAGCGCCACGAACCCGCCGCGGCACGCCTGGCGTAACCTGTCTTGCTTGGAGTCCCGGCCATCCAGCCGACGGCGACATCGGGGCGTAGCGCAGCTTGGCAGCGCGCCTGCTTTGGGAGCAGGAGGTCGCGGGTTCAAATCCCGCCGCCCCGACCATCGAGGGTTCGGTCCCTCAGGACCTCGGGCTGAGCCTGAGGATCAACCTCGGGCATCAACCTCGGGCGTGAGCCTCAGTGCGATCTGATCGGAACGATCGGCTCAATCGGGCACGTGGTCGGGCTGTCGCGAGCGCACCTGCGTGACGACGAGGACGCCCAGGAACACGGCGGTGGCCACGGCAAGGATGGCAAAGCTGGGGGGCAGCTTCGGCGCCCAATAGCTGAGAGCGAGGCCGGCCCACATATCACCGACAGCCAGCGCCGAGGCCAGCACCATCGCCACCACAGGGCGGCCTGTGAGTCGATGGGCGGCGCCGGCCGGTGCAGCCAGCAGCCCGAGGAGCAAGAGAGCCCCCACGGCCTGAGTTGCCTCGGCCGCGCAGGCCCCGACCACGCCGAGGAAGACAAAACCAATGAGCCGAACGGGGACGCCCCGGGCGTCGGCCACGTCGACGTCGATGGAGGAGAAGAGCAGCGGACGGGCCACGATGCAGACCACTACCACGATGCCCAGGGCCACTCCGGCGGCCGTCCACGCTTGGCTCTGGCTCAGTCCGAAGATCGACCCGAAGAGCACGTTGACCCCGGCTGTGCCGTTGCCCGTGCTGCGCGACGTCGTGTAGATGGTGAGGAACAGGGCACCGAGCCCGAGGACCCAGGCGAAGACGCTGCCGACCACCACGTCGTCGGCTCGTCCCCTCGGCTCGAGGGTCCCCATGAAGAGACCGACCCCAACCGTGGCCACAAAGAGGCCCAGCCGGAGGTCGATCCCGAAGGCCAGGGCGGCCAGGGCGCCGGTGAAGGCGACATGACTCAGGGCGTCGGCCGTGAACACCTGGCTTCGGAGGACGAGGAAGTAGCCGACCAGCCCGCAAGCGGCGGCAATGCAGGTCCCGGCGACAAAGGCGTTCTGCAAGAAAGGCTGCTCGAACATCCCGGCCAACCCCCCCTGGATGGCGAGGATCTGGGCTGTCACTGCTCGACCCCGGTCGGGAGTCCGGACTCGCTCCCAGACGCGCCCCGAGACGGCGCTAACGAGGCCCGGCGGGGCACCAGACCGCGCGGGGCCAGGTACGAGACCACGTGGGTGACCACGTAGGCGGCAAAAGCGAAGGTGGTGACCCAAAAGCCGATGGGATACGGCGAGTAGTACGCGGCGGCGAGACCCAACCAGGTCACCAGCGCCCCGATGACGACGGTGGCAATCAGGCTGTACATCGGGCGGGTGGTGATTCGTTGGGCGGTGGCGGCCGGCATGACCAAAAGAGCGAAGACCAACAGGCTTCCGGTGATCTGACTGGCTTCGGCCGCGGCCAGGCCCAAGAGGATCAGGAAGGCAACACCCAACGACCGCACCGGCACACCGCGGGCCTGGGCCACGTCGCCGTCGATGGAGGCGAACAGGAGCGGGCGGCCGATCAGGGCCATGGCTGCGACGGCGACCGCGGCCACCACCGCTAGGACCACGACCTGTTGGTTGGTGATGCCGAGGAAGCTCCCGAACAGCAAGGAGTTCACTCCTTCCAAGAACCCCTTGTACAGACTGATGAACAAGAAGCCACAGGCCAAAAAGAAGGCGCTAATGGTGCCGGTGATGGCATTCTCCTCGCTGAAACCCCGACCGCGTGCGCTGGGTAAGAGGGCGATGCCAATGGCGGCGGCGACGCAGAAGGCGAAATAGCCATACAGGGCACTGATGCCCAACAAGGTGGCGCCTGCCGCACCCGGGAATCCCACCACGGCCAGCGTGTGGCCGGCGAAGCTCTGCTTGCGGAGCACCATGAACCAACCGATCACCCCGGCCAGCACGGCGACGATGGTCCCGGCCCGAAAGGCGTTGACCATGAACGGATAAACGAAGAGCTGCCGGACGTCGTCGACGACATTCCCGGTCAAAGACGCCGATGCCGCGCTGACCAGGACCATGTCAGTGTCCGCCGTGGCGATCGCTGTGGTGCGCCGGCGCCTCGGGCTGCCCGACCACCACCATCCGCCCGTCGGAGGTGGTCAGTACCTCGATGGGCGTCCCGTAGAGCCGGGTGAGCGTCTCGCCGGTGATCACCTCTTCGGGAGTGCCCGATGCCACGCCGCCCCGGGCGATGTACACCACCCGGTCGAGGTAGGAGAGGATCGGGTTGACATCGTGGGCCACCATCACGACGCTGACGCCGGCGTCGCGGCAGATCCGGCTGATCAACGCGGCCACCGATCCCTGATTGGGGAGATCGAGGCTGTCGAGCGGCTCGTCGAGCAACAACAGTTCCGGGCGTCGGACCAACGCCTGGGCGATCAGGAGCCGCTGTTGTTCGCCCCCGGACAGCTGACCGATCGGTCGATGGGCATAGGGAGCGGCCCCCACCAACTCGACGACCTCCGACATGCGGTCCTCGGACGCCCGGCGGCGGGATCGGGCCCTGGAGCGGACCGGAACGGTGATCCCCCACCGGTCGCCACTGAGGCCCAACCGGACGACGTCGATGCCTCGGACCCGTAGCGAGGGATCGAAGCTGCGCCGCTGGGGCAGGTACCCGATCCGTTCGTTGGCGTGCCCGGGTCGTTCGCCCAGGACCGACATGTGGCCGGCGGCCAAGGGCAGGACGCCCAGGATCGCCTTGACCAGCGTCGACTTCCCGACGCCGTTGGGTCCGAGCACGGCCACGAACTCCCCACTACCCACGGTGAGGTCGACGTCGCTCCACAGCCGCCGACCGCCGACGTCGATGGCCGCCCCGGTGAGGGACAGCACGTCGACATCGGTCACTTGCCGGTGGCCGTCGCCAACGCGGCCTTGATGCCCTGCAGCTCTCGTACTTGCCATGCTTGGAACGTCTGGTTTGCCGGCGCCAGGGTCTCGGTTACGGTGGCCACCGGGATGTGGTTGGCCTTGGCTTCGGCCACCTGGGCGGCTATGTCCGGGGTGGCGTTCTGGCTGTTGTACACGTAGACGGCGATCTGCCTCTTGCTGATCTGTTGGTCGATGGTCGCCTTGTCGGCGGCGGTGGGGTCGCTCCCCTCACTGATGGCGGTCAGGAACGACGCCGGCGTCAGCATGTCTAGTCCGAGGGCCTGGGCCAGAGGGGAGACGATGCTCTCCGACGCGCCGATGGGTGTGCCCGCGTACGTGGCCCTGATGCTGGTGATGAGCGCGTTGTACGGCGCCAGGGTCACGTTCTCATAGACCTGCTCGCGGTGATTGAAATAGGCGGCGTCCTTCGGATCGATGGCCTGGTAGTCGGCAGTGATCTGGGCGATGACCTGACGAACATTGGTGGGGTCGTACCAACGGTGGGGATTCCCCCCGACAGGTACGTGCACCAGGTCGCCCACGTTCAATACGGTACGGCCCGAGGTGGGATTGGCGGCGAGCAGCTTGTTGGCCCACGGGTCGTAGCCGATGCCGTTCAGGATCATCATCTGGGCGGTCGCCACCGTCCGACCGTCACCGGGGGTTGGCTCGTACGAATGTGGATCGGCGTTGGGGTCGGAGATGATGCTGGTGACCGAGACCCGATTACCCCCCAGTTGGCTGGCAATGCTGCCCCAGAAGTTCTCCGCGGCCACGACCGAGATCCGGCCACCGGACCCAGGCGAGGCCGCCGGCGACCCGGACGCACAGGCACTGAGTCCCACCGCCGCCACCACGCCCACGATCCCGATGACACGCCGGCGTGGAGCCCACGACAGCCGGCGTAGGCGTTGAAACCCCCCCGACAGTCGGCGTGGGCGTTGAAACAAGGACATGCTCGGTTGTGCTCCTTGTGCTCGTGGTGGTTCAGACTCGAGCGCGACGCCTCAGCCTCGGACTGCGCTCGCAGGCACTCTAGATGAGATTGATTATCAATACAAACTAAGATGGAGGCATGCAGACGCAGTGGCATAGTTGGTCGGTGGCACACGACGCGACGGGGACCGCACCACCGGGGCCGACCGGTACCCGGGACACCCGGCAGCGCAGGGCGGTCCTCGAGGTGCTGGACGAGGAGGACGGCTTCCGCAGCGCCCAGGCCATCCACGCCACCCTGCGGGAGGCCGGGATCAAGATCGGGCTGGCCACCGTGTACCGCTCGTTGAACTCACTGAGCGATGCCGGCTCGGTCGACGTCCTCCGTGACGCGGCGGGCGAACAGCTGTTCCGGCGGTGCGGGGGCGGTGCCCATCATCATCACCTGGTCTGCCGGGCGTGCGGGACCACGGTCGAGGTGGAGTCGGACTCGGTCGAATCGTGGGCCGCACGGGTTGGCAGGGAGCACGGGTTCTCCGAGGTCCAGCACACCATCGAGGTCTTCGGCACCTGCGAGACCTGCGCCCGGTCGGCTGCCTCGCCCGAGGGGTGATCGGTCGGCTTCACCCGAGGGGTGATCGGTCGGCTTCAGCGGGGCTGATCCAGAGTCCGACTACCTCGTCGCTGGCGAACCCAGACGGTGCCGGGGCAAAAGGCGATCAGTGGTGGAAGTGGGCGACGATGGTGTCCAGGTCGCTCACGGCCGAACCCAGGTCATGTCGGGTGTTGGCCAGATCGGACCGAGCCGAGGTGAGCACGCTCTGATTGCCCGGGTAGGACACGGGGAGGACGGCCAGGAGGGAGGACGCCACCCCCGCGGTCGCACTCTGGGCCGCGGTGAGCTGGCGCTGGAAGTCGGTGAACGCGGTCTTGACCGAGGCGGGAACGGGTGAACCTTGGTTGGCAGCAGGCGCCATGAGCTTTTGGATGGCGGGAATCCGTGCCGCCATCTGGGCAGCGATGTTGGCGGCCAGATCGGCGGCCAACACCATGTCGCCCGCCGGGACTTGGACGGCCAGCACCCGGTAGTCATGGACCATGGCCGTCTGGTCGGCAGCCACCGCGGCCTGGGTGGTGTCGGTCGGCACCTTGGCGGCCAGCGCGTTCATACCGGTCAAGGCCTGGGTCAGCGAGGCCGTGAGCACCGCCTGGTCCTCGGGAACGATCGTCTTGGAGTTGGCCGCGGCGGCCAGCACCCGGTGCAGTGCGGTCTGGCGGACGGCGATGGCTGAGGCCAGTTGCGACCGAGCGCCGGCCACGGTGGTCGCGGCGACGGTGGTGCTCGTCCTCGAGGTCGCCGCGGTGGAAGGACCGGCGAACAGGCCCAGCGTGGCCGCCGACGCGGCGAGCACCAGCGTGGCGGCCACGGCGCGACGGCCGAGCGGGTGCCGAGGTCTCATCGGGCAGGACAGCCGGTGTCGAGAGTCAAATGAGGTCATGGGAACGAGCAAGGTTGCCACACCGCTTAGGGGGAGTGACGACGTCGGTCTCCCGCCTGGCCGGAGAGGCGCTCCGGTACGGACCCCGTGTACCGTGCCCACCGTGGTTCAGGTCACCGGCACACTCCAAAAAGAAGCGTGGGACAAGAACGTCCTGCCCCCCGTCGAGCAGGTCAGGCCGGGCCTGTGGTCGATCCCCGTCCCCATTCCCAACAACCCGCTCCGCTACGTGCTGGTGTACGCCATGGAGCTCGGCGGCGGCGGTGTGGCCATCGTGGACGCCGGGTGGAACACCGACGAGGCATGGGAGTCGCTCAACAACGGCTTGGAGACGGCAGGGGGATCCATTGCCGACGTACAGGCCGTGCTCGTCACCCACAACCATCCCGATCACTATGGACTGGCCGGCCGGGTGCGCGCTGAGTCGGGTGCGTGGATCGGCCTGCATCCTGCCGACGCCCAGGCGCTCCAGGCTCGTTACGGTGACACAGACGAGCTGCTGGCCCAGATGAACGACTTCCTGGTCGACTCCGGCGTCCCCGACGACAAGCTCCTCGATCTCAACATGGCTTCCATGATGATCAAGTCGCAGGTGACCATGGCGTTGCCTGACGTCATGTTCGAGGACGGCAAGCACATCGAGCTTCCCGGCTGGGACATGACCACCATCTGGACCCCG
>JAUTXB010000253.1 GCA_030838245.1 Acidimicrobiaceae bacterium | reverse complement strand
GTGGCACCTCGATGGCGGGGCACCCGGGAGGGTCGGATCGATGACATCATCTGCTTCGTCCCTGGCGAGGCTGCGGAGACCGAGGGCGAGGACACCGGTGGGGCCGCCGAACCGGTGACTCGAATGGACTATCTGGCCTCGATCACCTACCGCAACCCGGTCCCCGAGGCCGCCGACCGGGCGACGGAGGCATCCCGGGAGCACCGGCTGCTGGGTCTGCGCTGCCCGACGTGCGGACGGGTGTATGCGGGTGGACGCGGCCTCTGCCCCGTCGATGCCATCGAGCTCGGGCCCGACTGCGAGGTCGACCTGCCCCACAAGGGCACCATCACCAACTTCGCCATCGTCACTCCGGTGCAGTATCCGGGCCAGACCGAGACCGAGCCGTTCGTTCGTGCCTTCGTCCTCCTCGACGGGACCGATGTGATCATCCCGTACTCGGTGGTAATCGAGTTGCCCGCGGACCAGATAAGGGTGGGCCAGCGCGTCGACGCTGTCTGGGCCTCGCCGGCCGAAACAACCGATGAAGGTGGCGGCATGGCTGGCAGCTTTGGCTCGCTGCTCGGTTGGATTCCCAACGGCGAGCCCGACCTCGACGACCCTGACCTCGTGAACCGGATCTTCTGATGAGCATCTCCTCGAACGACATCGCCGTCATCGGCTGGGCCCAGACCCCTATGGTCCGACACACGGACAAGTCGGAGACCCAGTTGCTGATGGAGGGGATCACCGCAGCCATCGCCCCGCTCGGACTGGGTCGCGCCGACATCGACTTCACCTGCCTGGGCAGCTGCGACTACATCACCGGCCAGGCTTTCTCCTTTGTCTCCAACCTGGACGCCATCGGCGCCTGGCCGCCCAAGCGGGACTCCCACGTGGAGATGGACGGCGCCTGGGCCCTCTACGAGGCGTGGCTCCGTCTCCAGGAGGGAGACATCGAGATCGCGGTGGTCACGGGATCCGGTCGCTCCTCGACCGGCGATCCGGCCTTGATCTATCCGATGGAGATGGACCCGTACTTCCTGGCCCCCCTGGGGGCCGACCCGCTCACCTTCGCCGCTCTCCAGGCCCGCGCCGTGATCGCCGCCGGCATCGCCGACGAGCGCTCCATGGCCGAGGTGGCGGTGCGGGCACGCGGCAAAGGCGACGTCGAGTCGCTGTTGGCCGAGGACTACATCCGCCAGCCGCTCCGACGCCACGACGTGCCCCCGATCACCGACGGTGCCGCCGCCATGGTGCTGGCCACCGGTGATCGCGCCCGTCAGCTGGTGGAACGGCCGGCCTACATCACCGGATTCGACCACCGGACCGAGTGCCACAACCCGTCCTTTCGGTCACTGGGTGATTCGCCGTCCACCCGGATCGCCGCCGAAGCCGCCGGGCTCAGCGACGCCCCCGTCGAAGTGGCTGAGCTCCAGGCGGCCTTCACCCATGAGGAGCTGCTCCTGCGCGATGTGCTCGGCCTCGGGGACGATGTGGCCGTGAACCGTTCCGGGGGGGCGCTGCGGGAAAATCCCATCATGGCCACCGGACTCTGCCGGATAGGCCACGCCGCCGACCACATCTTCGGGGGAGGGAGTCGGGCCCTGGCCCATGCGACTTCCGGGCCGTGTCTCCAACAGAACCTCATCTGCATCCTGGAGGAAAGATCGTGAGCAGTTCCCCGGTGGCCGTCGTCGGCGTGGGCCAGACCCACCACAAGTCCCGGCGACTCGACGTGTCGTTCGGCGGCCTGGTGCGTGAAGCGGTATTCCGGTCCCTCGACGACGCTCAGATGTCCCTCGACGACATCGATGCCGTAGTGCTGGGAAAGGCTCCCGACCTCTTCGAGGGCGTGATGAAGCCGGAGCTGTATCTGTCTGACGCCCTCGGTGCGGTGGGCAAGCCCATGTTCCGGGTCCACACGGCCGGTTCGGTGGGGGGAACCACCGCCATCGTGGCCGCGTCCCATGTCCAGGCAGGCAAGCACCGGACGGTCCTCGCCGTCGCATTCGAAAAGCAGTCCGAGGGCAACGCCCAGTTCGCCCTGGGCAGCGGGAAGGGTGCCTCCCTGGGTGCCGGTGGTGCGTTCGCTCCGTTCATCCGGGCCTACATCCATCGGAGCGGTGCCCCCGAACACATCGGGTGGAAAGTGGCGGTCAAGGACCGCCTCAACGCCTTAAAGAACCCATACGCCCACCTCAAGATCGAGGACATCTCCATCGAAAAGGTGAAGAACTCGCCGATGATGTGGGAACCCACCCGGTTTCTCGAGTCGTGCCCGTCGTCGGACGGAGCCTGCGCGGTGGTCATCACCGATGAGGCAGGAGGCGACGCGGCTGCGGCCGATGGTCGACCCCCGGCGTGGATCCTGGCGGCTTCGTCCCGTTCCGAGCCACCGAGCTTCCCCGGCCGCGATCCGGTGCGACCCGCGGCCGCGCTCCAGTGCGCAGCCGACGTCTACACCGCCGCCGGAATCACCGATCCCCGTCGTCAGATCGACACCGCCGAGCTGTACGTCCCGTTCTCGTGGCTGGAACCGATCTGGCTCGAGGCCTTCGGTCTGGCCGATGAAGGTGAAGGGTGGAAGCTGGTTGACGACGGCACCACCGAACTCGGGGGATCGCTGCCCATCAACGCCTCCGGCGGCGTTCTGTCCAGCAATCCCATAGGGGCTTCGGGCCTACTGCGGTTCGCCGAGGCGGCCAACCAGGTGCGGGGTGCGGCCGGGGAGCATCAGGTGGACGGAGCGAAGGTGGCGCTCGGTATGGCATATGGGGCCAACAATCAGTACTTCAGCACGTGGGCTGTCGGGAGTTCGCTGCACCCGTTCGACTGAGAGGCGGGGCTATTTCATTCTGATCCCTGGGCCTCAATTGAGATGGGCTGCCACTCGTTCCACGTCGCCAGTCGGGATTCATAGTCAGCAGTTGCGATTCCGAGCGGCACCTCTCCGAAAAAGACTCGCAACGGCGGCTCGTCCGCGTCGACCACTTTGAGGATCGCCGCTCGGGTGGCCTTTGGATCCCCGGGGGGAGTTCCGGCTCTGGAGCGATTCCGAGCGTCCCGGACACCGGAGTACGCAGGATTCTCGTCGCTGTGCTTGGACGATGGTCCGGCCCAATCGGTTGAGTATCCTCCCGGCTCGATCAGCGTCACCTTGATACCGAAGTCCGCCACCTCTTGCGAAAGAGCTTGGGAGA